>PWME01000150.1 GCA_003559235.1 Mollicutes bacterium
GCTTCAAATACCTCTTGCGCACTTTCTAAATGAAATGTTGGGACGCCAATCGGGATATATAAACATCTAAATTTTTTCACATTTGACTCCTTTTACCGCGTTTTTTTCAAAAAAAATACCAATCGGTACCATTTCGAAACATTCGGGTGCCGCTCGAGCGACACCCGAGTGTTTCTATTGTTTACTGCGTTAAAACGTTAACTAGTTATCTTCTAATGAATCCATAATAGCTTGTTCAGCTTTTTCTAATGCTTCAAGTGGTGTTAATCCATCAGGATCTGCAACGTCTTGAACCATGTCGTTGATAATTGGGTAAATACCAACAACTTGTGTCATTTGAAGCCAGTCTGCCGCATATTCAGCAGGCGTTGCATTGATTTCGTCTTGGAATACTTGATAAGGACCTTCTAATTCACCAAAATCAATTTCAGCACCAATGCGTCCACTTAAGAATGGAACACCATTGTTAAACTCATCATGATTTGCAGGCTCTGCAAGCCAAGTAATGAAGTCAAGTGCCATATCAACATTTTCACCTTGCATTGCGCTCATGGACTTACCACCAAGCAATGTTGCACGAACACCAGTTTCACCAGTTGGCATTGGCGCAACTGTCCAGTCGAAATCGAGTGTAGCATAGTCACTCGCGAACCAGTTTCCAGACATATGGAATCCATACATACCAGTTTCAAAGTTACTTGGTGCTCCACCTGGGTTCCAGTTAGCGATTGGCGCGTCATCAACAAGATCACCATGATAGAAATCTTGAAGCAATGTGAGTGCCGCAACAGCTTCATCACTGGTTAAGTTTGTTGAAACGAATGGCTCATCCCAGATTTTGATGCCCTGTTGATAAATCATCGGCATAAAGCGGTGTCCTTGTGGGTCATATGTTCCAGGATACGTTACACCTTCAGCACCAACAAGTTTTTCCATTTCAGTGACAAATTCTGTCCATGTCCATACGCGTTCTTCACCGTTGAAAATCCAGTTTTCACCATCATGCACAGGATATTCTACTTCATGTGCATCGAGTAACTCAAGATTTACATAGAGTCCATTCGCCGTAACATCCATTGGCAATCCGATGGGTTCATTATCATCGTTATAAAAGATGTTGGTGAATCCCGCTTCGTCATAAACACCATCAAGGCTAACAAAATGCTCTTTGAAGTTGTTCATAACACCTTCGGTTGTACGGATTAAGTCAGGAGCATCGTCCCCATCAACCATCGTACCAAGACGTGTTTCATAGTCGTCCCAACCAATTTCGAATAACTCAATCCAAACACCTGTTTCTTCACGGTATCTTTCGAGCATGTCTTCCATTACTTCGCCTTCGATACCATCGCTGAACCACATCATCTGCATGTCTGGTTGTTCACGTTCACCACATGCTGCAATGACAAGTCCAAGCATTAAGATAAGACTTAAAGCCAAAAACTTTTTCACCTGAAATTCCTCCTATTATTTTTTTATCTTCCCCATTAAGGAGAGATATTGTTGCCTATCCTTTCATACCGGTTTCGACGGTGCCTTGTACAAACTGTCTTTGGAAAATCAAAAAGACAATGAGCATCGGAATCATTGATATCGTACTTGTTGCGAGCATATTTGCCCAATTGGTACGATATTCACCACCGAATGTCGATATGTGAAGCTGTAATGTATACAAGTTTGAATCACTAATAGCAATAAGCGGCCAAATATAATCATTCCAACGCCACATAAACGAGAAGATCGCAATGGTTGCGATGGCGGGTTTTGCGTTTGGCACGATGATGGTTAAGAAAATTCGCCACTCTGATGCGCCGTCAATACGCGCGCATTCTATCAAATCATCAGGGATTTTTAATAAAAACTGTCGCATCAAGAATATCCCTGCTGGGGTTGCGGCTGGGGGAATAATCAGTGCCCAATGGGTATTATAAATACGAAAGAAACGAATAACTCGTGAAATTGGCACCATAATAACTTCTAATGGAAGCATAATCGTCGCAAGAATAATCAATAGTATTACGGTATCGCCTTTAAAGCGAAACTTTGCGAGTGCGTAGCCAGACATCGTATTAATCAAAACTGCAAGCAATGTACTTAACACCGCAACATAAAACGTATTGTATATATAGCGGGCTAAATTCCCACGTCGCCAACTTCCGCGGTCCCAAATATCAAAGAAATGTTCGAATGTCCACTCTTGTGGTAAAAATGTTGGAACAGCCGCTCGCAATTCACTCATCGTTTTAAGGGATGAAAAAATTGTATATAGGACTGGCCATAAAAATACAAATGCGATAACGGTTGCAATAATATATACGATAATACCCGGTTTGCGGATCATTCTTCACCACCTCGTCTCGAAAGCAACAGCACAGTACCTGTAAAAATCATTACCATAAAAATCATCACGACACTCATTGCACTGGCGCTACCAAGATTTCGATACGTAAAGGCTTCTTCATATATATATTGAACCTGAAACATCGTTGCATCGAACGGTCCACCGCCAGTAAACTGCACAATATGTGGAAAGATTTTAAAGATTTCCATTGCGGCGAGAATAAATACCATTAGTCTTGCGGGCTTTAATGATGGATACGTAATATAAATGAACTTTTGCCAACGGTTTGCGCCGTCAAGTTCGCCCGCTTCGTAAAGCGCTGGTGGAATACTGAGCAACGCAGCCACAAACATAATCATATAATAGCCCGCTCGACTCCATGTGAACAAGAAGACAACACCCCACCACGCAAAGGTAGGACTTCTAAGCGTTCGAACTGGTCCAATATCAATGCGGTTAAGCAACGGTAATTCAAATAATGCTGTTTCCCATATCCGCCAATTGCCAATGGTTGTTAGTAGACCATTTAAGTACCCGCGTGTATCATGGAAAATCCATTGCCAAATGAGCCCGACCACAATAAATGAAATCATGACTGGCCAATAATAGATGGCTCGATATAAACCTCTAGCACGCAGTTCTTTAGAAATAATAACTGCGAGCCCTAGGGAAACGTAAAACACAATGGGTAATGTGACCGCGACCAATCGCACTGTATTCCACATCGCCGCTAAAAAATCAGCATCCGTGAATATATCACGATAGTTATCGAACCAAACAAACGTTGGTGTGTCACCAAGCCCTCGAAAGGACGTTAAGGAAAAGTAAATACCCATAATTGCCGGTGTAATGATAAACAACCCAAATATTATTAAATTCGGTAGCATGAATAGATACGGCACAAGCTTTTGTTTAAGCACATACCATTTAAATGTTTGTTCTTTTTTAGCCATTGACATTACCTCAAGTCATTGAGAATTTTTTCTGTATGGATTCAAAAAGCTTTGCTTGTGCAGAGGATGCGCGATAAAAGACAGGGGGGAACCCAATGGGCGCTTTAACCCGTATACTGCCACCATGAAAGGTTTCTTTCGTAAACAAGTGTATCCATGCGTCATTTGGTAATAAAACACCTTGTTCATCAACATCGGATTTGGTAACAGGATGAACGAGCAAATCGCGTCCAAACATAAATGCATCTTGCTTATGGTATAATCTTTCATCATCCTCGTAATGGAAAAAGAGCGGTCTTTGCATCGGATACCCTTGATTAACAGCTTCATCTACTACCGTTTTAATGTAGGGTTTTAACGCTTTTCGCAAGGACGTCATGCGTCCCATATGACGCATGGCATCTTCGTCATCATAAAACTGAAAGTTTTCCGACGGACGATTGCCTTCATGGGTACGCATATACGCAGTAAAGACATTCAGTTCACACCAACGGTCAAAAAGTTCGCGCGTTCGCACATTGCCGTGCAAACTTGTATAGCCCCCAATGTCACTATGCATGAAAGGAATACCTGTCATGCCAGTAGAGAGCGCAATGGGGATAACCGATGGTAACCCATCGTCCTTTTCCCAGTTAACACTTTGGTCTCCTGCCCACATCGACGTCGCATAGCGTTGTGATCCATGACCACCAGCACGCATGAAGTAAACAATCTCACCCAATTTTTCCCGTTCTCTAACGGCCTCATAATTACACATCGCCCATAAAACAGGCCAATGGTTATGCATTTTTTTCGCGTCAATTCCGTTATGCAATACCGCATCAACTGGTAAGTATTCACCAAAATCGGCCATCCATCCTTTTACACCAAGGTCAATCAAGTTCTTTTGGATGACGCCTTTGTACCAATTAAATGCTTCAGGGTTTGTTAAATCTACCAACCCGCAATAAAACTCTCCAAAGTCTTCTATATACGTTTCGCCATCTTTATTTAACACAAGAAAGCCATTTTCTTCCGCTTCATTAAACAAACTTTCATTTTGTAATAAAAATGGACAAATATACGTCATAAATGCAATGCCTTTGGCATCAAGATCTTGTATGGTTTTTTCTAACTTAGGATAAATTTCTTCATTTTTTACCCAGTTCCAATAAAGTCTTTTTCCAAACGATGTATAACGAATGCCTGCCCAATCTTGACACCAAAGCGCGGAAACATCCACACCATTTTCTAGTGCTTTATCAAGATGGCCTAAAACTTTTTCTGTGCCACCTTGCAAACCTAATATTACACCATCATGGACAAAATCTGGAAGTTTCGGTGGACGACCTGTATAATCTGTCAAACGCGTCAACAACTCCGGGTAAGTATCCGCAAATTCTAATACCATTTTATTTGGAACTTCCCAAAAATGAATTTCATGAAAATCTGGGTGTTCAAAATTCAATCGACTGTATGAAAACGACCCGACATGGCACCAGTATTTTCGCGATGATATAAAGGTTGGTTCTGGATAATACGTCGTATCATAACTCCCGCCACCACGCGTATCTAAATTTGCATAAAACGCAGTGAGTGATGCGGGTGAGCGTCCGACGCCACCTTCAGACGTCCAAATGCGAAAATCCCGGTCTCTTAAATTAAAGTAGGACGCTTGTGCACCGCAACCATATATGTGTTCTTCTGCTTCTGCATGCAATCGCATCCAAAAGCGATTCACAGGCTTTGAAGGATTAAAACTTGCAATTAAACGGTTGTTTTCAACACGAAACGTTACTTTTAAAGACAGCGATCCAGTAAAAAATCTAACCGCGTTTTCATCAACGATTTCATACGAAGCAAGTGGCATGCGTGTGTCAATATAGTCATCAATTTCAAAATTACCAAGATATGACGCTATTTTTTCACGTCCGCGTCCTAAAAAGAAACACGGGTGCTCTTCGGTATGCAAAAAAATACGTTCTTCATTAAACTTAATTTCTAAACGATCTTCGGATGTTTCAAATCTAATCATTGTGCACCTCTACGTGTCGGTATTATGGGTTATGCTAACCAAAGCCTTCGCAAGCGTTTAGTTAAGCGCTTACACCCTTAAAGGTTCAGCGCACCCCTTAGGGGCGCAGGCATGCAAACCATATTGCTTAGAAAATACAAAAGAGAAAAAGGTGGCGCGTATGGTCACGTCTTTTTCTCTTCACTCTCTCTCTTATTAACTTACTCACATTATAGCCGACTATTCAAAAAATATCAAGAGGCGATATATAGTTAAAGATTATCTAAGCAACTGAGGACGCTTTATTAAGTCACTATTTTTATTGTTATTACGACCAATTCAGAGATAATATTTTGCCTTTAAAATGCCGTAATATTTATTAGCACATTGTTTGAGTATACAACAACTTTTCTTTATAATTATAGCACGCAGTAAAACTATAAATCGTTTATGATGAAAGGATGAACTATAATGAAAAAAACTGTATTAGGCATTACCATTATGATGTTTTTGTTGCTATTAGCTGCTTGTGGTACCGTTGATGACAACGGGGATGATGTTGAATGTGAATGGTCTGAAGGTGATGTGTTCCGCATCGGTATGGACATGCGTTACCCACCATTTGAAATGCGCGATGAAAACGATGAGCCCGACGGTATCAGTGTTGACATTGCAAAAGGATTTGCTGAATATCTTGGTTGTGAAGTAGAAATTGTAGACATTAACTTTGGCAACTTAATTGATAGCTTAACCTTGGGCGATATCGATGCAATTATTGCATCGATGAGTCGTACTGAAGCGCGTCAAGAGTTAATAAACTTTAGCGACCCTTATATGTATTTTAAAATAATTGGTTTAATGAACCGTGATTATGCAGATGCAAACAACTTAGATGAAGACAGTACGGTTGAGGATATTCTTGCAATTGATACAACTCAGTTTGTTGGTATATCCGGACAAGTTTCTTACGCACTACCATTCGATTTGGGTATCCCAGAAGAACGTGTGACCTCTGCGCCTGATCAAAATGCAGCCGTCGCAAGCGTTGCAAATGGCGATTTTGATATTATGATGATGAGTGCTGCACCAGTGGTACGTGGACACCAAGCGAACGTTGACGAAACGGTTGTTATGTGGGATCCATTTGATTCAAGTCCTATTGCAATCGGATTACGCCAAGGTGAAGACGACTTGCTCGATATGGCAAACGCTTATGTTGCGAGTATGGATGAAGAAGGTGGCATCTACGAACAAATTACCGAACGTTGGGACCAAGCAATCTTTGATATCCTTGATCGGTATGGACTGGAATTCTTCTTAAATGAATAAAGTGGAAACCTCAGATACGCCCCCCGCTTCATTAACACCGAAAATCAACCGTAAACGCAGAGCATCGTTTTTCATTAACTATGGTCTTGCCATACTAACCTTTCTCATACTTGGTTATCTAATTGCAAGAGCACAAACGCGCGTACTAGACTTCTCAGCGATTTTTGATCGCCCTGATATCCTTCGCAATGCTTTTATTACAACCATACGCGCATCATTTACCGCGCTTATATTTAGTGTCATTTTTGGTTTGATTTTGTATTTCTTCTCAATCTCAAAAATCCGCTATTTGCGCGCCCTCAGTGATGTCTTTACCGAAATCATTTATGGAACCCCTTTGTTGGTTATGATTTTTATGATGGGATTCATCTTTCGAGCGAGTATTAATAACATTATTGATATGATTGGAATAACTGATTTCATCAAGCAATTCGATTCAAGTTTTCGTGGCTTTAGTGGCCCTCAAATGGGACTCGCTGGTTTAACCATCTACATAACCCCATACATGGCAAACATTTTTCGCGCAGCGTTTTCAAGCATTCCCGAAGAACAATATATGGCAATGCATTTGTTTGGGTTTACTACCTTCCAACGTTATCGTTATATTATTGTTCCACAAGTCATTCGTGTATTAATGGCACCTTTGATGAATAATTTTTCATTAATTATTAAGGGAAGCGCCTTGTTAAACATCGTTATGATGCGCGAAATCTATTACGAACTCTTTAGTATCCAACAGCGAACTGGCCGTTCTGTCGAAGCGTTTTTCGTCATGTGGCTGCTCTATTTAGCAATCACATTGCCGTTATCACAGTTTACGCGCTTCATTGAAAGAAGGTGGGGCACATGATTGTCGATATTAAAAATTTAACACACCATTACGATATCGATGTCTTACACAATGTATCCTTATCTCTTAAAAAATATGGGTCGATTGCTTTGATTGGCAAATCTGGATCTGGTAAATCAACGCTTTTGCGTATTCTTTCCGGAATGGAAAAAGCGACAACAGGTTCGATTCACGTAAACGGTTATCCTGTCAGTGACCCTGTATACAAAAAGAAAGTTGGGTTTGTGTTTCAAAACCATAACTTATTTCCCCATCTTACCCTCGAAAGAAACATTACATTGATATTAGAAAAGACACGTGGGGTTGAAAAAGAAAATGCTAAAGAAATCGCACAAAAGCATTTACGCTTATTGCAATTGGGTGACCAAATGCATAAGTTACCAAAACATGTTTCAGGTGGTCAAGCACAACGTGCCTCTATTGCGCGCGCATTAAGCTTAGATCCCGATGTGATATTCCTTGATGAACCAACGGCATCACTCGATCCCATCTTAACCGATGAAGTATTAACCGCCGTAAAAAAACTGCGAACGCTTGGGAAAGATTTTATCTTTGCAACCCACGTTATTAGTTTCGTGCGCAATTTTGCCGATTATGTCATTTTCATGCAAGATGGTGTCATCGTTGAACAAGGGAAGACGACCATTCTTGATAACCCACAAACAGAAGCATTTAAAGACTATATGTCAAAAGTCCATTAAAAAAGTCGGTTTTAACCGACTTTTTATGTGCTTAAAATAAACAATTCTAACCCAATGCGTTTATCAAGACGTCCCGATTTAATATTAAAATCTAACGATTCAAGATGTTTCAAATGGGTTTTCAACCGTTCTAAATCAACCGCTTTAGCGTTTTGTACCATATAATATGCACGACCGCTAGATACATTATAATGCTCAGCGACGTCACGCTGTTTAAACCCTTTCGCTAACAAGGATTTAACATGTAAAATCTCGCGATACTTAAAAACAATCGTACTCAGGATTCGCATCGGATCTTCACTATGGGTAATTAAGTCGTGGTATACACTTAATGCTTTGCGATGATTTTTCTCTAATAATGCATTCGTAATTTCATAAACGTTGTCTTCAATATTTTTTGTGATTACCGCTTTTACAGCGTCTTCATCAATTCGGTTTTCACCCCGTACATACATTAATAACTTCCGCATTTCATGATAAGCGAATTCACTGCTATGTGCAACGCGCTTAATGAATAAATCCAATGCATTCGTATCAAATGTCATCCCAGCATTTCCGGCTTGCCTTCGCGCCCATACAGTAAGATCTTTTGCGCCTTTTAACTCACAGGCTACAACCGTAAAGGTATTCAACGTTTTCACGAGTAATTTACGCTTATCGAGTTTCGCAACCGGCGCAGTAATAATCAACAGTGTTGAGTCTGTTGGCGCATCTAAGTAGCGCGTTAAAGCTGCCTCATCATGCTGAATTTTTGTTTTAACTTTTTCAGTCCCTAAAAAGCGTGCGTTTTCCGCAATAACAACTTTTTTCTCTGTCATAAACGGGACGGTCATCGCATCGGTTAAAGCTTCAGTAATTGGGGTATCATCTAAATCGTATCGAGTTGTATTAAACTCATCAACACCATGCCGTTCGATACTTTGTTTGATTTTACTATTAATGTGAAAAGTATCTTCACCGTATAAAAGCATTACATGTTCACGCACACATCATCACCACGAATCTATAATTTTCATACGCATTCATTATAGCATATATTAAGGGCGATAGGGTGTGCTTTTTGTTCGTTTATTAAAGCGATATTCAATGAATATCGTTCCATCGACACCCGTTGTATACAAATCGACACCAAACGCTTTGAGTCGATTGACAATCGTTGAATCAGGATGATTAAAACGATTGTCTCTATGAGCCGGAATAATCGCAATGTTTGGATTGACTGCGTGCAAAAATAGCTCGGTGGTCGATGTATGTGAACCATGGTGTGGCACCTTAAGTATATTCGCATGTAATTGTTCTAGTGGTAACGTTGCTTCACGTGGTGCCTCAATATCCCCCGTAAATAAATAAACATCACCATACACGGTTATCCTTTTTACCAATGATCGATCATTTTCACCCCAATGAGGGAATTCTAATGGTAATATCTGTACTGTAAATTTGCCACATTGAAATGGTTCATACCCAAACATATCAACGTTTTCGTTGGTAATAAGCTTATGTACCATTACATGATTAGCAATTGATTCATACGCACCATAATGATCACTGTGCTTATGAGTAATAAAAACATAATCGAGTCGCCGAACATGTAATGTTTTAAGTGCATTAACCACATGATTGCGTTGATTACGTTCTCCTGTATCGATTAACATGTTGCATTGATTATACGCATCTTGTAATAAAATACTATCGCCATGAACATGAAAAAACACCACACGTGTTTTATGTTGCCATAAAGGCGCCAAATGGATCAATAGAACGACTGCGATGATTCCAATGGCTCTTTTTGGGTAATCTGAACGTTCAATACCAATAAAAAACCACCAACAGACACCATAATATATTACGATGGTCCACTTTGGGTTAAAAACAAGCGGAAACGGGACATGCAATACGTTATAAGCACCATTAACCATGCTTTCAAACCCTTCAATAATGATGCCATAAACAGGCGCGAGTATTTGAATAAAGAAAGTAATATAGCCAAGCGGCAATAAAATCATGGTTGTATATAAAACAAACGGTATATTTAGAAAAACCGTAAAAGGATTCACCGCATAATTAAACCCTGATACAATCGGAAGCGTCACCAAAAACGATACGAGACTCACTTTCATCAATTGCGATATTTTTGACCCCTTTTCTAAGAACGGTCTTGACAATAGCAAACTGCCTGTGACAATAAATGTCAAAATGAATCCTGTTTGTACGTAGTAATATGGATTCCAAAGCAATAATCCCACACAAAGCAATGCCCAAACATCTACTGCCGTAAATTTTAATTTTGTCCTACGGTTAACAATAAGGAGTACTGCCATCGCACTTGCGCGTATGACACTTGTCGCAAAAAAAGTGACCACCAAAAACATCAACAGTAAAATACTGACAATAACATCAGCGGTTAAAGCGTTGGCCTTTAAGAAAGCAAGCCCCTTTTTAATCCCGAGCGCAATCAATGAGATATGCAGCCCGGAAACTGCAAACAAATGCGCAATGCCAAGTTTTGATGCCCTTTCACTAATTGTTTCATCGACATCGCCGCGTTCAGCAAGCACAAACATCTTTAAATACGCAGACACTTTTTCTGAGTACCCACTCTCAATGCGTCGTTCAATCGTCCCCCTTAACGTATGCAAGCTAAACTGCGCCTCAGTACTTTCAAGCGTTTCTGCATAAAAAACACCACTAATGCGAATAGAGCGTAAGTATGCATCATAATCAAAAGCACCAGGCATCATCGCATGGCCGCTTTGACGCATCGCACCTTCTGCAAAAACCTGAGCACCAGCACAAACGTGCATTGCATCTTCATGATAAACATAGATTCGCTGATTGTTGTTGAGTCTTACAAGCACACGATTATCAAAACTTGCAATAACCCTCCCTTCAATTTGGGTTGACGCATCAGCTTCATACTCTGGAAATAAAGCATGATGCACCAAATAAACACCACTGATGATGAGTGCCAAAGCAAATAGCTTAGTCGCTTTTATGCTTAAAAATACAAGATGCGTTACCCATAGCGCAAACCAAATCCAAAACTGCACGCCTAAAACGCATAAAATAACAGCAACCAGCAGATGATGCGCACTTCCTTTAAGGCACGATATATGGCGCAATGTTTTCAAACGTAGAAGGCCCTATTCCCGACACATTCATGATTGCTTCGATACTCGTAAATGGACCATGCGTTTCCCTATACTCAATAATTGCATTGGCAGTCGCTGGTCCAATATTTGGCAAAGAGACTAAGTCGTCATGCGTGGCCACAGATAAAGAAATCATGGTGTTGTCTTCAGTTTCATCGTCTTCATAATCTTGATTCTCTTCATGAATAAAGGGAACAAGCAACGATGTTTGATCAAAGACAACTTGTGATAGGTTTATTCGTGATGTATCAGCATCCTCAAGCAAACCACCAGCTTCACGAATCACTTGAAAAACACGGGTATCTGCTGGCATCTTATAAACACCTGGGCGTTTTACAGCCCCTTTGACATCAACATAAATATCATAAATTGTTGGAGGCACTTCACTAACATCGTTTGAAAAAGCATTCGATGGTGCCAATGACGGGGCTGAGGCGATACTTGAAACCCGATTAATCATAAAGAACGCCAAAAGCCCTAAGGAAACCATCGCAACAATCATCAGTGGTTCAACTTTTTTTCCCATGAAAAAAACACTCCTTTCGACCGTATAATACAGCGGAGTGTTCACATTGCTTTAATGTTTACAAACAACAATTCGTCTTTCCTCTAAATCAATTGTTTCAATAACGTTAAGTGACTGAAAAAGTTGCATCATCTGTTTTAATGGGTACGCTTTAACCACCATAGTTGCTTCTTTATCATTGCAAACGATGCGGTGCTTGACTGCGGTTGCATCTGCATCGAATGCTTCTATCGTCCAATGACAACTGGTCGTGTCACGTTTAAAGGTTTCTTTATGACCTATCAAGCTTTTTAGCCCTTGTTCAGTTAGAAAATCCGTCATAAAAATCCCGCCTGCATTGAGTCTTGCTTGCATAAGGTTTACAAGTCGCTTCATATCACGAAAATCTTTTAAATGATTGAGCACATCATAAGGCAACAACACCACATCGTACTCCCCGAAGAAAGGGACCATTGCGTCGTGCTGATAAAGCCTAATATCACCCAAAACTTCAGCGGAAGCATGCATGGCTGTTTCAAGCATGATTTCACTCTCATCAAACGCAGTCACATCATAGCTTTTTGAAACAAGCATGCGTGAAATGCTTGCTGTGCCGCACGCCGCTTCAAGCACATGACCTTTTTTCACATAATGCTTCACGCGTTCAACATAAAGCGCATGCAACGTTTGATCAATGATTTCGTCATAATAGGGCGCAATCAAATCATACAGTTTCACAGCGCATCAAGATCGATAGTAGGCACATCTAGCCACATTTTCTCGATATTATAAAAAGCACGTTCTTCTTTCGTAAATATATTGACCACAACATCCTTAGCATCCATAAGAACCCATGCATTCGAATGTGTGCCTTCCACATCGGGATGATCATATTTCGCGGCATTGAGATGTTCCTTTAAATGATTAACCGCAGCTTTTAATTGCCGTGAATTGCGTGCAGTAGACAAAATAAAATAATCAAAAAATGGGCTGCGTTCACGCATATCATAAACCACAATATCCTCTATTTTTAATGATTCAAGTGCCTCAATGACAACATGTATTTTCTCCATGGCTACCTCCGTTTTTTATAATATGCTTTCGCTTCATATGCTACCTTTGGCACAAAATCACCGAATGTTTCATGGAATTGAATCGATGCATTAATGATTTCATAGACAGCGCGTTCAAAATCTTGAAAAGCAATCGCACGAATCTCTACACTTTTTGGAAACATACGGGAAGGCTCAATGTAATCTGCCACAAAAATAACTTTTTCAAGATTCGTCATGGCTGGTCTTCCAACGGTATGTGATTCAATGGCCTTAAGAATGTTTTCATCTGTTATATTAAAATGTTTACGCGCAAAAGCTGCCGCACTATACGCATGCCAAAGGGGTTCTGTAAATGCCTTCAACACAAAGTCATCATAATACGCTTTAATAAGGGCAATATGGTCTTCGCGAGGCAAGGGTTTTGTAATATCGTGTAAATAGGCCGCAAGACGAATGTGATCAGGGTCACACCCAAGCGGTTTGCCAAGTTTTAACGCCGTATCGCGCACCCCATAAATATGATGTAACCGTTCAACCGAATGTCGATAGTGCGCTTTTACTGTCTTAATAATTTGATTCATCCAATCAACGCCTCTCTTACATAAGGCATGAGCGGTTTAGGGGTAAACACTCGCGTTGATGTCGGCGCTTTAAACGTAATAAAAGCAACCCCTGGTACAACAAGTTCTTCCCCAGCCGCAAATCGCATATTATACGCAGTCAATGAAAAGTCAAATACCCCGATAGGTGGTGTTAAAAGCGTTCCGAGATGTTTGCGATAAAACGCTTGTGCATCCGTTTGTTTACGGCGATGCACTGTGACTGATTCACCTGCATAAATGGTGATATTAGCAGGATCACCTTTCACAATATCAAGGCGTAATAATCCAGATATAAATACTGTTTGATCAGATGATAACTGATAGGTTTTCGGCTTTATTTCACGCGTGGGTTCTAGTGGCTTATAGTCGCTTGCATTAAGTAGTGATAATGGATGATTTGAAACAATGATACCAGGGGTATCATACAGCACCCCTGATTCAAACGGTATTGGAATTAATCCTTGTGTCGTTGCCGGCGTGGAAGAAACAGTAATGCGCTGCCCACTATCGTCTAAGGTTGCATCCAAAAATCGATTTATTAATGTACTTTTGCCAACATTAGACGCACCCACAAAAACAACATCGCGCCCTTTCGTATGAGCAGCAATCGCATCCAAGCACGCATCGATGCCGTGGCGTTTTTTTGCGCTAACAATTACGATATCAAGTGGTGTTAAACCATGCGCATGCAACCGTTTCATAACACGGTGTTTTAACCGTGCGTTATTAACACTTTTTGGCAGTATATCGCGTTTATTGGCCATAACCAAAATGTCATCGCTTTGACTTAACCGTTTTAGTTGCGGTAATATTGACGCTTCTAAATCAAAAAGATCGACGACCATTACAATTAAGGATTTTGACCCAGCCAATGATTCAATGATCTCTAAAAACGCTTGATTATTCATTTGCGATGGAATAACTTCACCATAATGCGTCATGCGAAAGCAACGCTGACACATAACGGGGTGTTCATGATTAAGCGGTTTGGGTGTATAAAACGGTTTATTCGCATCGACGTTTTGTAAAGGTCCCCCGCATCCAACACATTTAATCATGTTAATCGCTTCTCAAGTTCCATCGTTTGATAGGACTCTGGATACTTTCGCTTCAAACGTTTCAAAATACGTCGTTCAATGCGGCGGTTAAAACGCGTGTACCATTTTTCACTATGTTTCTTAAGCGGTTTAACAAGCATTACCGACAACGCCAAACGCTTAGCACCATAAACATCGGTAAGCAGTTGATCACCGATTAAACAGGTTTTACGAATTCCGACATGTTTTTTCGCTACAGCCATCGCTTTTTTCAAACCGCCTTTAAGCGGTTTTTTTGCGCGATGCACCGATTTAAGCCCTAACGCTTCAGCGTAAGGACGAACCCTTCGTTCACTATTGTTAGACACAATGACAATGTCGAACCCAATTTTCCGAACGGTTTCAATCAAAGATTGAATCCGATCACTTGGCATCGTTTCGTCATACGCTGCTAAAGTGTTATCTAAATCGATAAGCAAAAGACGGATGCCTTTGCTGTATAATGCTTCAAAATCGATGTCTAAAATAGATGGATAGTGTCCATCTGGCATAAAATATTGGGCTCTAAACATTGATATAATCATCATGACCTCCGCAATGTCTGTGACATGTGTGCATCAATAAGATGCTCATGACTAACGTGATGGGCTAAACGGGATAAACTGTTTAACATGGTGCGGTCTTCTTGCCAACGTGGCCATACCGTTTCAAGCGTATCATAAAAAGCTTTACTGTGGTTTTTATGGCAAAAATGCACCATTTCATGGGCAATAACGTAGGCTAGATAACGCTTTGGGTAATGAATCAAGTCCAAGTTCAAAGAAATCTGATTTTTCGAGGCAATACAGCCGCCAAATTGGCTGCGCATATAACGCATTTTAATCGTCATCGAATCAAGGTTTGGATTAAGGGTTTTATAAATGGTATTATCAAGCGATGCATAAATTGCATCGAGAAAGCGTGGTTTCAAATAACGTATTAATGCATCTCGCGCGCTTTCATGCGGCTTTTTATCAATCACAATCACGTCTTGTTTGTTAAGTGCTTCTACATTGGAAAATGCAATGCTATACATAGAACCAAACAAAGGCATTTTCAATGTATTAATGATTTGTTCTGGGATCGTTTGGTAGGTGGGTAATGCTAAAACATCTTCCATATTACTTACAATGGCTTGATTAATCTCGCGCTGATTGGCACGCGCCGGTGCTGAAATTCGGTAGTGTTGATTGCCTAATGGCCGAATGACAAACCTTTTATAGCGACGATTTTTAACCACGGTAAATGTTAGTTTTTCACCATGATGCTCGATGATTCTTTTCATAGCGAAGCCACCAAGTGACCCATTAATTTCGCAGCTTTATGCGCAGATTCTTTGAAGAATGTCTCATAATCTTCTTGTTGGTTGTCGCTTACAATCGAGTCAGAGATACTGCGAATTACCAAAAAAGGAACCTTCGCGTTGTAAGCGGCATGGGCAATAGCGGCCGCTTCCATATCAATGGCTTCTAAATCCGCATGTTTATTCAAAAAGTCTTGAATAGATTGCAAGCGTGTCACAAATTGATCACCACTCGCAATCAAGCCCGATTTGTACATCAAGCCCAAAGACGAGGCAATGGTTTTACTCGCATCGAGTAATGCTGTATCAGCTCTAAATTTAAGCGGCATATTAGGCAGTTGTCCGAGTTGATAATTACCGAAATTGGTTACATCCACATCGTGGTATGCGACTTCAGAAGATAAAACAATTGTCCCAATCGGTTGTTTAATACCACCAGCGACACCGCTGTTTAAAATGACATCGCATTGATAAGTTTGTAAAAGCATCGCTGCGCTTAAAGCAGCATTGACTTTTCCAATGCCTGATAAAACACAAAATACGGTGTGCTTAAACACTTCAAAACGTACAATATCCATGCCATGAACCCGCTTTGTGTTTCCTTTTACGTTAAAGTGTTCAAGCAAAGCGGTTTGTTCAACTGCCATCGCTGATATAATGCCGATGCGCATGTTAGTTCCTCCTAAGTCTGTTGAAAAAAAGAATGACGGGCATTCTTTATTTCACGTCAACAATTTTGACTTTGATTTCTCGGTTCGCTTCCGTTTTATAGGCCACAACATCACCTTTTTTATGACCAATAACCGCTTTCCCAACGGGCGATTCATTTGAAATCTTAGCGTTTAGCGGATCGGCTTCTAGCGTGCCAACGATCCGGTAAGTTTCAGGGTCTAACCCTTCGATTTCAAGTACTACCGTTTTACCAATTGTCACTTTATTCGATTTGTCATCTTCGATCAATTCCGCATTCTTTAAAATGTTTTCGAGTTCTTTGATGCGTTTTTCGATGCGAGCTTGGTCTTCACGCGCAGCATCATAATCCGCGTTTTCCGATAAATCCCCTTGAGAACGCGCTTCTTTAAGCGCTTCTAAATTGCGCTCACGATCATCGGTTTTTAATCTTTGTAATTCTTCTTCAAGTTGTTTAAGCCCTGAGGGCGTCAATTTGTACTTTCCATTGTTGTCCATGATGAGCCTCCTGATTTCGTTAATACGACTTTTATTAATGATAAGTATTGTACCATGTTTTATGCCTTCATACAAGCATATGCGCGCTTATAACTTGCGAATAATATCACGTTTTTCAACAGGCACAGGCACACGCATTCGCAAGCGCTGTTTAGGATGCCTTGCAACCTCGATTGTTTCGTGATCAATCGTTGTTAACGCGTCTAACACAAAGCGCTTTGCTTCACCGCTAGGTCGAAATATTTCTAAGGTATCGCCAACCGTGAAATAATTGCGTTGTGATACGATCGCTTCACGCGTTTTAGGGTCATACGATTCTACGAGTGCCGCAAACCGTTGTGATACACGTTCACTACGCATATTATAAAGTTGTCCTTCAACCCCTGTTTCACCACCCAAAAACCCTGAGGCAGTTTCGCGGTTTTCAGCGTGTTCAAGCATTGCTTGATAGGGCGCTAAATCTATAGAATCGGGCGTTTCATAAAAAGCATCAATTAAACGACGATACGTATTGACCACAGTCGCAATATAATGCACACTTTTCATGCGTCCCTCTATTTTTAATGAAGCAACGCCTGTTTTTAATAAGGCGGGAATTTCTGAAAGTGCGGATAAATCTTTCGAACTCATCGAAAAGGGGACACCTTTATGTAAATCACGACCATCGTGTTTTAATGTATAAAACCACCGGCAAGAATGAGCACAGCCGCCACGGTTTGCATCACGGTCTGTCATGGTGTTTGACAATGTACATTTTCCTGAATAGGACATGCACATGCCACCATGAATAAATGCCTCAAGTTCGATGGGGCTATTTTTGACAAGCGCTGCAATCGCTTCAATATCTAATTCGCGTGCTAATACCACTCGCTCAACACCACGATCATGCCAAAAACGAATGGCATCGCGATTGAGCGTAGATTGTTGGGTCGATAAATGCACTTCCAATTGGGTATGTTTTCGCGCAAGGGTAACGATGCTTGGGGCAGCCGCAATAATGGCGTGAACCCCCGAAGCTTCAAGGGCATGCAAATACTCAACAATCCCATCGAGGTCTTCAGGATGAGGGTAAATGTTGGTGGTGACATACAGTTTTTTACCGTGTGCGTTGGCATACTGTGCTGCGTCATGAATGGCATCAAGATCGAAATTAGACGCGCGCGCCCTTAAAGAAAATGCTTTGCCACCTATATATACCGCATCAGCACCATAACGATAAGCAAATTTGAGCCGTTCAAGATCACCAGCTGGTGCTAACAACTCCACTTTCATTTCGGTTCACCATCTTTCTTCATGAGCGTACGCCGATGAAAAAACCCACTATCATGCGTTGATTCATACTGTTTAAGCAACGTAGGTGAAACCCCTTCATCGATGCTTTTTCGGTAATCCGAAATGAGCGTTTCGGTTGTTTTATCATCCATGAAAAGTCGGTCAACAATCATTACATCTAATGTGTCTTTTAGTCGATTTAAAACAGAAAATGCATGCGTTGGCATATTTCTAAAGACATGAGTACCATGGCTGTCTTCTTGGATTGGGTACGCTTCTTGACGCGTCGCTTCCGTAATGGTATACCCTTTTTTATCTGAAGCTTCATGTTGGTTGGTCTTTTTAAAATAGTTTGTGATAAGTGCACGCCGTGAGTGAAACATGTTCAAATGGCCATGACCTATATGAAATAAAGGTATAGACACAGCTTGTGCAATGGTTTCAATCGATTCAATTGTTAGTTCACGCGCCAAGACAACACCGCGCAATCCTTCAGCTTCAAAAAAGGCGACGTCTTGATCAC
>PWME01000065.1 GCA_003559235.1 Mollicutes bacterium
CTTGCCAATACCGTTGCGATTGTTGTTTATGAGGCGTTGCGCCAACAAGATTTCCCGAATTTATCTTTCTTAGAACCAAAACGGGATTAAGCATATACCATACCCAAAGAAAAATCCGATTTGCAGTGTGCAGATTAGCGGATTTTTGATATAATAGAGCATGACCCTTTTCATGAAGTCATAAAGTGGGAGCGGATGAAATGGACATATTTAAGAAATGTTATGACTATACAGTGGTAAAAGATTATAAAGCGATGGGGGTGTACCCCTATTTTCACGCCCTTGACTCTAAGCAGGGAGTCGAGGTTATGATGGAAGGTAAGCGTCGCATTATGCTTGGATCAAATAATTATCTTGGTTTAACGAATGATGAACGCGTAATCAATGCGGCGGTAGAAGCGACAAAACAATACGGGAGTGGGGTTTCCGGTTCAAGGTTTTTAAATGGTACGTTAACCTTACATTTAGAACTTGAACAAGAACTTGCGAATTTTTTAAACAAAGAGGCATGTTTAACCTTTTCAACCGGGTTTCAAAGTAACTTAGGGATTATATCTGCGCTTGCTGGACGCAATGATCTCATTTTTTGCGATCGTGAAAATCATGCGAGTATTTATGATGCAGCGCGGCTTAGCTATGCAAAAATGCTTAGGTATCGACACAATGATATGGATGAGTTAGAAAAATTATTAAAAGAAGCTGATCCGAATAAAGGCAAACTAATCGTCACTGATGGGGTTTTCAGTATGTCAGGTGATGTGGCCAACTTACCGAAAATTGTTGCGCTTGCAAAACAATATAATGCACGCGTCATGGTTGATGATGCACATGGGCTTGGTGCCATTGGAGAAAACGGTCGTGGCACCGCAGCGTATTTTGGATTAGAAGATCAAGTTGATGTTGTCATGGGAACATTTTCTAAGTCTCTTGCAAGCCTGGGGGGCTTTATGGTTGGTGATGCAACGGTTGTTGAGTATGTGCAGCATAAAGCCAGGCCATTCATATTTAGTGCAGCGTTGACGCCTTCGAATGCTGCTGCTGCACTTGAAGCATTGCGTGTTTTAAAAGCTGAACCAGAACGGGTAACACGACTTAATGCGATTGCTTCAAAAATGCGTTCGATGCTTACAGAACGTGGCTTACCGGTTGTAACTGATTCTGAGGCGCCGATTGTGTCGGTGTACACGTATGGCTTTTTACGGACGCTTTTGGTTTGTGAAATGCTTTATGACCGCGGCGTGTATGTTAATCCGGTTTTGCCACCAGCAACCCCTGATAATGAATGTTTAATTAGAACGAGTTATACCGCCACGCACACCGAAGCACTCATAGAGGAAGCGGCGGATATCATTGAAAGTGTTTTGAACACATTACCAAAAGATGAAGAAAAACTGATAAAAATGGTTCAGGACCGTGTCGGTTAAAACGGTTGTTGTGACGGGAGCCTCTAGTGGCATCGGTCATGCGGTTGCTGAATTGCTTGCTAAGCAAGGGCATACAGTAATCGGTGTGTCGCGTCGGCGACCTAAACAAGGATTTACGTGGCAACACATTCCTTGTGACCTTGGCGATAAGGTGGCAATTAACGCATTATTATCACAACTTCCTAAATCGGTTGATGCGATTGTGCATGCAGCTGGAATTGGTGTTGGCGGTGCGGTGGAACGCATTGATGTCAATGCAGCAGAACATGTAACCGATGTCAACTTACATGCCGTATTTCGTTTAAATAAGGGAATGATTGACACCCTTTCTGAACGCGAGCAACCAACCATTGTTCATATTGGTTCATTGGCAGGCATTTTTCCGATTCCGTTTCAAACGCATTATGCCATGAGTAAAGCTGCCTTAATGCACTATTCTGATGCCTTAAGACTTGAGCTTTTACCGTTGAACATTCGCGTTTGTACAATATTACTTGGCGATGTAAAAACCGAGTTTACAACGGCGCGTAAAAATTATTTTTTAAATCAAGATGAACGCTATAAAGAACGCCCAAATCGTTCTATTGAAAAAATGGCGCGTGATGAAGCGGCTGGCATGAAACCAGAAAACGTTGCGAAAAAGGTTGCTTCGCTTATTAAAAAGAAGCGGGTGCCTTCACGCATAACACTTGGGTTTACATATAAGCTCATGGTGTTTGCGGCAAAACTATTGCCGCGACGTCTTATGCTCTATGTTGTTTACCGATTGTATGGAAGATAATATTTTAATTGGATGCAAAATACGGTATAATGAGTATAGATTAAGTCCACGCAAAGGTGGGATGTGACGTGCATAAAGATGAAGAAGATCGCAAGCGCGAAGATTATCAGCGTCACCCGCGCGCACGCATCGCGTCGATTGTCGTTAGCATTGTAATGATTATCGCCATTATCATCGTACTGATTGTGGTTTTATAAAGGCTGAAAATAGCCTTTTTTTCTTGGATACTTAAAGAAATTTGTCGTGTTGAATTGCGTACTCTATGATATAATGTAAGCAATAAGGATGTGATGATGCATGACGCCGAACTTGTGGGACGACATTGTCGTCCACAGCTATAAACACAATGCGCGGCTTCATCGCATATGGGCACACGCCACGGTCGTTCATACGAATGACACGTCGGTTGTGATTGCGAATTACCGTACTAAAGTGATTGAGTCAAATGGTAGGTTTTGGTATACACGAGAACCTTCTGTGACGTGGTTTTTTAAAAATCGTTGGTTTAATGTCATCGGAATTATCCGAGAGACGGGCATTTTTTACTACTGTAATATTGCATCGCCTTATGTGATGGATGAAGAAGCGCTGAAGTATATTGATTATGATTTGGATTTAAAAGTGTTTCCTGATATGAGTTATAAAGTACTTGATCGGAATGAGTATAATCGACATAAAAATAAAATGGATTACCCACCGCAATTAAAACGCATACTCGAAAAAGAACTTGATGCACTAAAGCAGATGGTTGAAAATCGAGAAGGCCCTTTTAATCATGAAAATGTTAGACAGCTTTATGCGGCATATCAAAAAAATACTAAACAGTCATAAGACGCGCAAGACGCGTCTTTTAAAAAGGAGTGAACGGTGATGATTATACGTTATCATGATGCGAAGCAGTGTAATATTGCATCATTAAAGGCGCTTTATCAATCGGTTGGTTGGAAAATTTATACTGAGGATATGAAACGGTTTAAGGAGATGTTTGAAAATGCCTATGATGTCATTGGCGCTTTTGAAGGTGCTGAACTTGTTGGGCTGATTCGCGTGTTAAGCGATGGTGCGCATATCGTGTATATTCAAGATGTGCTTGTAAAACCTGAAAAGCAGCGTCAAGGGATTGGTAAAAAGCTGCTTTCACATGTCTTAGACAAGTATAAAGATATTAGACAAAAAGTGTTGATAACTGATGCGAGTTCGAAAGATTCGCAAGCATTTTATAGAAGTGTTGGACTACAAGAAGCCTCTGAGATGAAAATCACGTGCTTTTTGACTTTATCTTAATCGGCATCATAACCGCTTTTCCTTCGGTAAAGTTGGGTATGATATGATACAATAAACCCGTGAGAGGGGGAATTTATGTGAACCGTAAAACATTTTGGATTATGATTATTGTTGGTTTGATCATTTTACTGCTGTTTGTGGCGGTGGGCAATGTCTTAATTGTCGGTGAAAGACTCGCGGCAGTCCATGTTTATTTGTCGTATGCATTTTATGCCCTTGCGGTGGTTTTACTTTATATTTTAATATTGCATCCGTTAAAAGTCATTTTTTTATCGCCAACGTTTACGATTGAAGACGGTGTCGATGAAAAAGTAAATGCAAAAGCGTATAAAGCGGCCGCAAAATCACTTCTAAAAACACCAAAGCTTACGGATAAAGAACGAACCTTATTAATTGATAATCTTGATGAAGATTCATTGCCAGATGCGTTAAAAACGGTTTTTAACGGTTCGGTGCGCAAAACCGTTGATGATATTATTTTGGCACACTCAAAAACGGTGTTGGTTACCACTGCGATTAGTCAAAATGGTAATTTAGACATGATGTCGGTCATTTTTACCAATATACGGATGGTTAAATCTATTGTGAAAGCTTGCGGATTTAGACCAAGTATTGCAAATATAGCTAAACTCGGCATCAATGTGACAATCACTGCGATGATTGCGGAAAACTTAGAAGGGGTTAAATTTCATGAAATGATGCCGTCTAAGTTTGGGGAAACCATTACCGATTTACCGATGTTAAAAACTGCGACAAACTCTATTTTTCAAGGGGTTTCTAATGGCATGCTTACGTGTCGCATTGGTATTGTTACGAGGCGGTACTTATTCCAAGATAACCGCATGATGAGTCAAACCGCATTGCGCTTAGCAGCGTATAAAGAAACGTTCCGACTTATGCCTATTGTCATTACCGATGGGTTGGCTACGTTTCCAAAAGCCATTGTTTCGTTTGCGCTTAGACCATTTAAAAAACCCAACCCATTTGCGAAAGGAGAAGCCACATGAAAAACGTCGAAGCTTACGCACGCTTATTGCTAGAAAAAGGGGTCGCACTCAACCCCGAACAAGATTTGATTGTCAATGCGCCCATAGAAGCGTATGCGCTTGTTGAAGCAATTAATCATCTTGCATACCGCGAGTTTAGCAGTGGTACTGTTCACATTAACTGGCAAGCGGCCCAATTTTCACGACATAAATTTTTATATGGTATAGATAAAGCTTTAGAAGATGTTCCCGAATACAACATCACGCGCTATAAACTTGCGCTTCATCGCAAAGCGGCGGTGTTAAATATTACCTCTAGCTTTCCGAAGTTAATGGAAGATGTTAACCCTGAACGCGTAAAAAAAGCAACGCAATTGACTTCGCAAAAAATCCGTCCGTACGAACAAAAAATCTACACCGATTTAAAGTGGTGTGTTGCAGCCTATCCGAATGAAGACTGGGCTGAAAAAGTGTTTCCTGGTGTGCAAATCGATGATGCTTTAGAAAATTTAAGCAACGCGATGCATCATGGCTTACGGCTTGATGAAGATGATCCCTCAAAAGCATGGGACGACCATTTAAAAGCATTAA
>PWME01000189.1 GCA_003559235.1 Mollicutes bacterium
GTGTCTTACGTCCATTGCTGCGTAATCCAAACCCTGATACAATGCCTTCAACAAGTAGTTCAGACCCTAAATCTGCCTCAAGCGCTTCAGTAACACTATGCCCTTCAGCCATGACTTCAATGTGGAATGTTTCACTGAATGAAACACCCGTTGAGCGTACATACGTAACTTCAACAGGGTAAACGCCTGGTGTATCCATATCGAGGTCGGCCTCAATGGTTAAATCTTCTGCAGGGATCATTCCATCCGTAGGATCAGATAGTGTAAAGTATGACGCTAGATTCGGTTCGGCTTCACCAGTTAAGAAATAACTTCTTCCAGCCATATTAAAGGTCGGTTCCTCAACATGATGAATAATATCTTCTTCACTTAAAACAGATAAACGCATAACCGTACCATCGCGTGCCTCATCAAAGAAGTCATCACTTGAACCATAAAGAATCGCCGTAAAGGTATAGGTTTCACCTTCAAAGAAATAGTCATCAGGCGCTAAATATGATGTATCCTTAACGCCAAGTTTTAAACCGCGCCCATCGGGCTCATCATCATATTCGTCATCAATATACCAATACGCACCAGAAATTGAAACAATTTCCACATTCGTAAACGTATACCATCTAAACAAAATGTCTTCATTAACGCGATTTTCATTCGTCCAGTCATTGAGTTCAGACGCATCAATCACGGTTGGGTTATCTCTTGATGTTGGATTGCCACTTGATAAAACTTCTAACGATTCTGGTGCAATACGATCGGTCGAACGATCAAACGTTCTAAATCCGGTAATAAGCACTTCATCGCCAACTTCAATCAATGGATACCCTAAACTGTTAAAAAGTTGAATAACCGCACCGCCATCAGGATCTTCAACAACCACATGACGCTTTCCTTGGTCGTATCCAGAAACGATTGCGACAAATTCTACAAACGTTAAATCAGGTGTTTCGATAACTTCAGCAACTGTCAAAGGTTCATCATCGACATCATTGTCATCGTCTAAGTCAGGATCAGGGACACACTCTCCATCGACAACAATTTCACCCTCATCACACGTAATCGGTTCTTCGTCATCATCACCGCAGGCCACAACGACAAAACCTAATAATAACACAACGAGTAAGGCAAATAACTTTTTCATATGCTTCTCTCCTTATTATTTTTTTGTAGCACTAATGTGCTCCAATTAAATCCAATTCGATTTTTTGACGCCAAGCACTTACATTATCGACAATAAATTGCCAATCAAGTTCCATAACATCAGCTTCTGTTAACCGCCGAACATCTTCATCCACCAACGCAAAAGCCTCAGTGTTTGCAGGGGCTTGTCCTGAAATTTCTGACCATGCCACTTGGGTTTCGGTTTGACCCCACCACTCAATAAATATCTCAGCTGTATTCATACGAGCTTGTGACCCCGAATCAACCACCGCAACTTGTGACACCACAAACGGCACGCCACCTTCTGGGCGAACCACATCAAGTTCAACACCAAACGCATTTTCAATCTCAATTAACGCACCAGCCCACGTCATCGCAATCGGTTTTTCATCACCCGCAAGATTGGATTGCCATAACCCACGGTCTACTTCACCACCGTTAATGAGCTTACCAAGTGCATCCCAACCTTCTTGAGAAATACCATGTTCACCACTTGCATCACGATACTGCGACAAAATTGATGCATAAATCGTTGCGCCCGTACCGCTGCTCGGTTTAAAAACATTGTATTCATCCACAAAATTGTCTGCTAAATCGTTCCAATCCGTTGGTGCCAATCTCACCCCATTACCAACACGGCTTGCATCTTGTGTAAAGTGCGCTTTGTTATAAGCCATATATAATGGTTCAATCGCCCATGGCGAATAAAACCCATCTTCATCTTTATGCATGTCATCAACCAAATCTAACCATGATGGGAAAAACGGTGCTGTCACACCTTCTTCTTTTAATTCAAGGTGTTCTAAAATACCGCCACCCAAAACTACATCCGCTATCGGAAACGCTTTTTCCGCAATCAAACGGCTTTTAAGATTTTGGCCCGTTAATTCTACAAATTCAACCTCAAACCCTAAATCGGCATCTTGAATTAAGTTTTGAAGACGCATACCGCGTCCACCCGACACTTGATTACTGTAAATGATAATGGCATCAACGGTCGCCACTGTGTCATCACCATTGTCTTCATCATCGCCACCGCATGCCATTACCCCAAAGGCAATAAGCATAAATACTGACATAATCCATAACTTTTTCATGATTTAACCTCCAACCTTATTCTTTAAGTTTTATACGTGAGAATACCGGGTAATGATCTGATAACCACCAACGATCTTCCCACCTATCGCGGATAATTTCTGTTTCTAACACCTCAAAGTGATCAACCGAAACGAAAATATAGTCAATCGGCTTGCCTTCTGTAAAGCCATTGAAGCCATGACTTGTGCGCCCTTCTACTTCAAACTTCTCCGCAAAAGGTTCAAACGTATGCATGAAGTGGTCACGTTGTTCATTAATCGCTTCCATGTCATCAGACTCAGGGAACGCATTTAAGTCTCCTGTAAAGATAACCGGTGTATCGCCTGCATCGAGCATTAAGTTTACAATTAAACGTAATCCCTCTGTACGCGCTTCTGCTGAGCGATGGTCTAAATGCGTATTAAACACATAAAATGTAAAATCACTGTCTAATGATTTGAATAAACCATACGTTACAATACGTGGATGCGCTGTATCCCAACTTTTTGAACCGCGAACATCGGGTGTTTCTGAAAGCCATAACGTATCATGCTCTAACAGTTCAAAACGGTCACTACGATAATAGATAGTCACATGTTCATCAGTTGCTAAAAACCGTGCTTCCCCAAAACTATCCCAGTAATCCTCCAAAGCATCATCAAGTTCATCAACTTGCCATAAGCGCAATTCTTGAGTCCCTACAATATCTGCTTCATAGCGTTCAAACGAATCAACGATTCCTGGCAATCTTCGTTCCCATGTGTGTACGTCATTCGTTCCAGTTTCCATTTCAAAACGCATATTGTATGACATCACATGTAAAATAGTATCCCCACTTTCGCTATCATCCTGTTCTGGCGTTTCTGAATCACACGCTGCAATCACTGCAATGGCAATGATTACTACAGAAATCATCAGAAAACGCTTACAAATAATCTTACATAAGTAGCTTAACCTGTTGTGCATAATAACGCCTCCTCCAGGGTTATTTATATAGGTTAACGATTAACTCGCGATGAATTTCTTGTAAAACCGCTGTTAAAAAATGTATTGTAAAAATGTCGCCAATATGTCGTTTTCTTAGGTGCAGTATAGCACGGTTATTGATACGTATCAATATATTTTTACAATTTATTTTTTATCTTTGTCAAGCGAACATCGCACAAAGCCCTTTATGGTGCGACGCACGAAATGATACGTATCAATCATTTTGTATGTATTTTTTCTTTTCATGGTTCAAAACCTTTAGATTATATTGTAAAAGTACGCAAACATTGATACACTTATTGCAGAATAAGGGGTGATTTTATGCCGACAATGAAAGACATTGCGAATCGTGCTGGTGTGTCTTATGGCACGGTGTCAAATGTATTAAACCGGCGGGGCAACGTCAGCTCAGAAAAAATCCGTCTAGTAGAAAGAGCCGCTGAAGAACTTGGATATACCATCAATCAAAAGGCTAGCGATCTTAGATCCAACAAAAAAGAGGATATTGCGATCATTATCCCCACGTTAGATGATTTTAAACTACGAAATATTTATAACCTGTTGCGAAAAAAAGTTTCTTTGCGCGATAGAAAGCTCAATCTATACATTACCGATTTCAATCCGATGCTCGAAGAACAATATGCCCGTTTAGCCACTCGAACAAACCGCTATATTGTGTTAAACTCGTGCATGCAAAAACCAGATACACTATACGAAAAAAAAATATTTGACGATAGCGTGCTCATATTTATCAATAATCGCATTAACATTGCAAAACCTAATCTGTATCAAATCAACTTTGATTCTAGGCAGCTAGAAAACGATATTTTACAATACATTCAAAAACATCAATACAAAAACGTACTCCTGTTTGCGGATTACGATTTCATTGAAGATAACTTCATGAGTATCGATACCATTACACACATAAAGTGTTCGCATCCCTTTAATCTATCCACAGCCATAGAAATCCTAAACGAACACACTTACGATGGTATAATTGTAACATCTATTGAGAAATACCAAAGTATTTTATCCGCTATGAAAATTTTAAAACAACCATCCAACAAAAATATTATGGTTATTACCGCAGACGATATGGCATTTGATCATCATGCACATCAATACCACATTGATTTAAACCAGATTGTGGAAAGACTTGAAGCCATCATCAACAATGGTGTTGATACCCATCGCATTATTTTACCGTTTAGTGGCTTCTTAAAAACTTTCCATCCGAATAACACCAAAAAGCATATAGACTTATTAATGATTGAAAGTCCTGCAACAAGCGCCCTAATAAATATTATTCCTTATATTGAACAATTATTGGGGTTTAGCATTAACGTAACTGTAATTCAATACAATGAATATGATGTTATCATGGATAAGCATACCATTGATCAATACGATTTAATTCGTATTGACATGGCCTATTTACCTGAAATTGCGGAAAAAACCTTTAAACCCCTTGACGATAGATTTGTAACATTGACTGAGCGCATGATTAAGCCACTAGATGAATACATAAAACATAATGATACAGTGTATACATTGCCATTTGATATTGGGTGTCAAATACTAATGTACCGCAACGATGTCTTAAAAAACCAACGAATACGAAGAGAATACTACGAACAGACAAAAAAACCAGAAGTCGTTCCCAATAATTATCAAGATTATAATACCCTTGAAAGATTTATCGCCAATCATTACGGAGACATTTTTAAAGGTTCTACTGTTTGTACAGGGTCAAGCATTACCTGTGGCAATGAATTTATCATTCGTGTTAATCACGACAATATTCTTAACGAAGACAACCAATTAAACGTTGATGATGCTA
>PWME01000130.1 GCA_003559235.1 Mollicutes bacterium
CAAGCGCATTTCCAAGCGATGGAAAAGGTGGCAATGAAGCAGGTGTTGTGTTGAATGCCGATCAGCTAAGTGATGCCGCGATGTTAAAAATTGCCGCGCGCGTTAACTATTCTGAAACTGCGTTTGTCATGGCCAGCGACCAAGCGGATTTTAAAGTGCGTTTTTTTACACCGCTCGTTGAGGTGCCTTTATGTGGCCATGCGACCATTGCAACGTTTAACTTAATGCGTAATATTGGTATCGTATCATTGGGTACGTATCAAGTTGAAACGGGTGAAGGGTTGCTAGAAGTTGTTGTTGAATCCACAAAAGTTTGGTTGGCGTTATCGCCCCCCACCTATGGTGAAACCGTTCCAGCTGATAGCCTTGAAAAACTTCTTGGCATTGAAAAGAGCGCGTTTTTATCCATGCCTGCTCAAGTGGTTTCGTGTGGTATTCCCGAAATATTTGTGGGGGTTAAAAACCGCGACATCCTCCATGCACTTAAACCTTCCGAAGATGCCATAAAAGCACTTTGTAAAAAGTTTGGTGCTTATGGGGTATATGTATTTACGCAAGACACCATTGATGCATCATCCCATGCGCACGGACGAAACTTTATACCAGTGGTTGGTATTTATGAAGAAAGTGCCACGGGAACGGCATCAGGTGCTTTGGCATGTTACTTACAAAAAACGTTAACACCAGATCAAGAAACCTATTATTTCGAACAAGGGCATGTGCTGCATAAACCTTCGTGCATAACTGTGAACCTCCGGGTAAAGCAAGGCACTGTCGATTATGTTAATGTCGGTGGAAAGATGCGCTTTATTGATAAAATTATTGGCTTTAATCCAAACGCATAGTTTATCGTATGCGTTTTTTAATTACAAAGGTGTGAAAACACGATAAAAAGAGATGAAATTTAAAAAAGCCCGTGATACAATAAGGCTAAAGGGGGGACGACCATGCCAACTGATGATAAAGTTTTAGATGCTTTAAAAAAGCAGTATGAAACAGTCGTAAAAAGACGCCTTGAAAACGCGTCTACTTTTGCGTCCAACAATGAACTTCACCAGACTATTGAAAAGATGCTTGAAGCGAGTAAAGCCATGCGCTTAGATGCGCATAAAGCTTCCACTGACGCCATTGATCAACGCGCCAAGATGACGCTCGAAACATTAGAAAAAGAAATAGATGACGCCATTTCACAAGTTCAAGAAAATGAAGCATCCACCGAGGCGACCCATAAAGAAGCGATTGAGAAGATTGATTCTACGCTTGAAAAGAAACGCAACCAAGCCCGTTTACGAGAAGAAAAAACGGACAATGCTTACCAACAAGCGCTTGATCGTATTGATGAATCTAAGATTAAAGCCGCCAATGAACTCGACAAGATGCACAGTGAAGCTGAAAAGCTCTATACAGAAAACATTGAAGCATTGAATGATGAAACGCGTGAAAAGAAAGAGACAATTGATCGTGAACATAAAAAGCAAGATGCGAAAATTGATGAATCGATTGAAACAACCAAGACAGAAACCGACAAGGAAATCACTTCAGTTGATCGCAAAATTGCGGCCTACGAAAAGACGTTAAAAGAGGACCTCGAAGCATTGCTTATAGCACGCAAAAAGGCGGTTTTACCACTTGAGGAAACCGTGCGTAAAATGAAAGCAGATCACGACAAAGCACGTAAACAACTTGAACGGGAACGCGATGAAGAAATTGAGCGGAAACGCAAATACAAAAAAGAAAAAGAAAAACTTAATGACCGCAAAGAAGCGAATAAGTTTGGCAAAGAAATAAAAGCATTACTTAAACAAAAAGAAGAAGCCATTGAAGCGTTGTTAGAAAAACAAAAAGCTGAGCGTGAACCGCATGAAAAAGAACGTGATACCGTTAGCGCTGAGCATGAAAAAGCGATTGCGGAAAGAAAAAAAGAAGGCATTGAAAAAATAAAAAGCCATCTTATCAGTCGGCTTGATGCCAAAACCGCGGAACTCATTGATGTCAACACCCAAAACACGGAAAGTTTGAAAGCAACTGCCACCATGAAATATGATTTACAATCTGTTGTAATCGATGATGAGATTCAACGCATCAATTTTAAACAAACCTTTGATGAAGCGACCTTAAAACGCGATACCGATAAATCGTTACTAACACCGGTTTCTGCGCTTGAACAAGAAGACAAAAAAGAACAATACGAAAGTGAAAAAAATACCATTGAACGTGATCGTAATTTGGCAAAAGCTACGCATAAAAAGGAAACTGAACTTGCGAATTTAAAACGCAAACAATTGCTTTATGGTCACCAAAATAAACGCAAACGTCTTGCGAGTAATCATACCTATGATAAAGCGCTTGCGAATCATAACCACACCGTTGCACATATCGAACAAGATTATGAACAAGAAAAACTACTGCTTAACCATTACACAATGCATGCAAAATCGTATACTGCACTAAAACATGAAGACGCGAAAGTATTCAATCCTAGTGAGATTGCTGAAATTGAAAACCGAAAAAAATTACGCATTGAACACTATCGCGATTTAATGAAAAAAGCGGAAAATGACCATAAATATATTACCCTAGTCATACGTGATACCCACGAGCAAGAGAAAAAAGTGGTTAAATCCGTCCGCGATGCCATTGAACAAGAACATCAAGCGATTATTGAACGCATGATGACAAACCTTGCCAAAGAGCGCAATGAAGATTTAGAAAAGATTGATAAACTTGATGAAAAAAACGATGCTTCACTCATCCGCCGCTTACGCCGTGATTTAAGTGCGAAACAAACCCATCATGATGAAACCTTGGCGATTAAGAAACGGGATCTTGACCATGAGTTAGCACTATATGACGGCCTTATGAAGCATATTGATCAAGCCAAAAATAGTTCGGTTGAAGAAGCGGACACCTTGCTAACACACATTCTTGATAAGCTCACAACGGCCATTGAGTCTATTGAAAAAGAAAGTCAAGAAGCCATCAAACAGGTTAAACAACTTCGCAACGATATTCGTGAAAGTGCCAACTTATTTGATCAGTTCCAACAAAACCGTGAAGCCAAAACATTGAAAGAGGCTGCAGCGTATGCGAGTACACGCAAACAACGCGCCGAACAAAACCGTAAAGAAGCGGAACTGACAAAAGAAGAGGCTTTAGCGAATTTAAAATTGGCTTTAGAAAAACATGATACATCCATTACGGATGCGAGTGAAAAAGCGACGCGTAAAGCAAAACAAGCGGCTGAAGAAATTGAAAAAACTGCCGCTGAAAACTTAAAAGCTATTGAAGAGCGCGCCCGTGATGAACGTCGTAAGTTAAATACGCGTATTGATCGTGAACGCCGTGAGTATGAACAAAAACTTAAAGCGTTAAATGAAGAAGCAGAAAAGGCAAAAAATGCTTGCTTTGAACGCAAAGCACAGGCAGAAAAAAGTCTTTCTGATACCCTAACGTCACGCGATGAAGAGGCTGCACACTACACCGCTGAGCGCGAACGATTGCGTAATAGTGATGTTCAGACCTTAGAAAATCGTACCGCGCAATTGATTGCTTATGTACGCAAAAACCCCTTAAACCATATTAATACCAGCGAGATCCCTCGCATTCGGACGAAACTCGATGGGGATGAACCAATCGAAACGCTAGATAGTTAAGACGTCTTTAATGCATGATCTTAGGGGGTCCGCTTTTGCGGGCCCTACTTGTTTGGAATTTGTACAAATCCCCTTTAGGAGGCGTTTAAATGATACATGTTGAAAACTTGCACAAACATTACGAAACTGTGCATGCGGTAAAAGGCATTCATTTTTCTGTGCGCGCCAACGCTTTTTTTGCTTTGCTTGGTCCCAACGGGGCAGGCAAATCAACAACGATTGAAATCATCTCAACATTACTGCAAAAGGATTCAGGGACGGTTAAAGTCGCAAACGAAACACTCGGCGAAAATGATGACGCAATTCGTCGCGCGCTTGGTGTTGTTTTTCAATACAGTACCCTAGATGCGACATTAACATTAAGAGAAAACCTTCGCATTCGTGGGGCATTTTATGGTTTAACGGGAAAAGCCTTAGATGTACGCATTGATGAACTCGATAAAGTCATTGGGTTTAAACCGTATTTAGACCAACCCTTAAAAACGTGTTCGGGTGGACAAAAACGCAAAGCGGATATTGCTAGAGCGCTTTTGCATAATCCGAAGTTACTAATTTTAGATGAGCCAACCACGGGGCTCGATCCAAAAAGTCGTAAAGATATTTGGAACTTAATCCTAACGCTCAAAAGCCAACACGACATGACGCTTTTTCTTACAACGCATTATATGGAAGAAGTCCTTGATGCCGATCACGTCATTATTATGCATGAAGGGGAGATTGTCGCCGAGGATTCGGCAGAAAATTTACGAAGACGTTACGCTGATGATATGCTTAAAATCGTTCCGAAAAAAGGATTAGAGGATGCTTTAAAAGCCGAAGGAATCGCGTTTGAACGCATCAATGATTTGGTAAGGGTTCCTTTAAACAATGCGTTTCAAGGTCTTGATGTGGTTAATCGTCATAAAGCGTTGATTGAAACGTTTGAAATTATTAAAGCCAATATGGATGATGTCTTTTTGAACATCACAGGTGAACGATTAGGAAGTGGTGATGATCATGTTTAAAGCTTTATTGGCACGTCATATGAAGATTTATTTGCGTGATCGCTGGGCGGTATTCTTTTCGTTTTTATCCATCGTTATTATTCTTGGGGTCTTTATGTTGTTTTTGCAAAATACTTTTGGTGGTGATTTTGCGACGCTTGAAGGTTCTGATTACGTCGTTCATGCTTGGATTATTAGTGGTGTCTTAATGGTTTCAACAGTAACCGTTCCACTTGGGTTTTTGGGTAGCATGGTCAATGACCATGAAACGAAGACAATCAATGATTTTTACGTTGCGCCGATTAAACGCAGCACCATTGTATCAAGTTATATCGTGGCGGCGATTGTGATTGGAATCGCTTTGACCTTAGTCAATTTCTTGTTAGGACAACTGTATTTGTTTTTACGATTTGA
>PWME01000044.1 GCA_003559235.1 Mollicutes bacterium
CGGGTATCTTCAAAGACAAACCTTTTGGCGGCTTCATGGGCAAGCAATTCAAATAGGTACGTATTTTGACGGGTGGTAAACTTAGGTTTTTTTGCGTCTTGCATACGCAAATCGCCTAATACGGTTCGGTTGATAACATGTTCAGCATTTATGTAAAGCGTCCCATCGTCTTGATTGAACGAGGTTTGCCAATGAGATTCCGGTTCAAATGCCAGTTCAACCCTGCTTAAAAAGCCCCCACGGCCACTGTCTTTAGGTTTGGGTTTTTCAACACGAATGCGTGCTTTGGTGGTGCGATCTAGTGCTTTTGCGGTTACGGTGTAATGAATGGCGTCTTTATCCGTTTGAAAAGGAATTTTTAGTAATGCCGTATTACCGTGGTATTTCGTCGCTTGTTTTAAAGAAATCTCGCGGTAATCATCAAGCAGTTCTTGTTTGGATGAAAAATTTACGGATACTGTGGTCGCTTCTTTGAAGGTATTCAAGTCGATGTAAAGCTTCAACGTATGGCGTTTTGATGGCGTAAATCGATAATGTGAAGGAATAAACTCAAATCCGTATTCAGGATAAAGCACTTCTTCTTCTACAACATTCACAAAAGCATTTGCACTTAAATCATCCATTGAGGCATTTATGGTAATCGGATCTTCGGTCGCTTGCGACGCTTCAAGACGAACTTGTTTTATGATGAGTCCTTGTTCATCGGCTTGTGCTTTATCCACCTCAATGGATTTCGGTGATAAAGTAAAATAAGGTTCACTTTCCGCCTCGAATAGCACAGCTGTTTTGGGACCTACAATATTATTGGCATTAATAAACACTTGCAATGCATAGGTTTTCCCTTCGGTTATTTCAATCGTTTCACGCGCAAAGGCGATGCCTTTGGCTGGGGGTTCAATGCCCGGTGTTAACGCGCCAATGCGTCTTGCAAGTCGGTCTTCATAATAATCGTTAATGCGTTTTAACGCATTTACAAACTTCTTTACATCAGAGAGCGATACGGTTTGCGCATGCCTGCGCTCATTGTTTTGTTTGATCGCTTTTTCAACGATGGGTTTGACCGCCTTAAAGAATGTTTTGGTAAAATCGATGCGCCGGTCAAACCCATCGCGTGAGTCGGTTAATATTTGCATAGGGTTTTCTAAGTCTTCTAGTTTTTCTCGTAAAATTTGGTACAAACCATGAATCGTCATTTCCCCTGAAATGCGGTTTGCGCCAGGATAATCTTCTAAATTAAACAGTGTGTTATCATACACTGCATTGCGTTCATCTTTTATGATGACATGGGTTTCATCTTCATCTTTTTTTGGATTGTCATAAAGTGTTAAGGTGCCTTCAATATGGTGCGATTCATGATAAAAGGCAAACGGTTTAGCTTTAATGATCGCGCGTTTTGGATTAAAAAGATACGCTTCAGCATTCAAGGTATGCTTTTTATTACCTTCGTTTAGTATGATGCGTCTATATGGATCATTTAACAAATACCGAAACATATAAAAAGTTTCGATTTTTTTAATGAGCTGGGTCCACTTTGGGATACGTACAACTTGTGGAATACCAAACACAACAGCGGTGCCGTTTTCTTTAATACCGTATTTATCACGAATGGTTTGAAGGCGCACTTTCGGTTGTTGGGTTTTCACAAATTTTTCATCTTTAAATATGAAAGTACACCGGGCAAACTGTCCATCTTTAATACTTTCAATTTTTGCTTTTTGTTTACTTGTAGCACTCGCAAATAAGACATCTGATGCACCTTGACCAAACAACCCGCGCACATGATGAAAAGCATCCCCTTTGGCATGATCAGCGCCATAAACCGTGAAAATGCGGTCTAAATCTTGCGCAGACATACCTTCAGCCCTGTCAATTACAACCACTTCACGTTTTTCTCGGTTTAACTTAATATCAATGGTTTTTAATGTTTTTGATGGTTCAATCGCCTCAATGCGTTTGTATGAATCATCCGCATTCAAAACAATCTCAGCCAAATACTTTACAAAATCGTTGGCCAATGGGTTTTTAATATCGCGCAATATTTTACGTCGTGCGGTTGCGACACGTTTTTGTTCATTCATAATACTCACCCCGTTTGTCATCATGATGTTTAACATTTACGGTTCCCCTTTGACAAGTTCATAGAAAAGGGGTACTGTTAACATAGTAAAGCAATTAATACTTAAGCAAGGAAGTGGTTCGATGTCTATAGTATATAACAAACTTGTACGAGATAAAATCCCTGATATAATTAATGCATCGGGTAAAACCCCTGTGGTACAACGTTGTGACTTGGCAACGTACCAGCGAAAACTTGCTGAAAAGCTCGTTGAAGAGGCGCAAGAATATAAGGCATCTGGTGCTATAGAAGAACTCGCTGACATCGCAGAAGTCTTTGATGCATTGTTAAAAGCACACAATCTTTCCATTGAAACCATTAACCTAGAACGTCACAAAAAAAATGCGTCGCGAGGCGCGTTTGAAAAACGCCTAGTATTGATTGAAGTAAAATAGGAGGGATAAGATGAAGGGGACATTTTTGTATGATTTTGTGGATGTGATCAAAAACTGTAGTTATAGCAACACCTATAAAATGGCTTGGGCTAAATCGTTATTAGAAATTGCTTTAGAGGATGAATGGCACACGCACCATCCCATCACAATCTCTTTAGAAACAATGGCAGAAAACATCTTAAAATATTACTGGAATCACACCTATTTCTTTAACTTGATTCAAGGCAGTAACCCCAATAAACCCCCAGAAATTATTAGCATTGCCCGAAAACTTATTACGGCTTATCAAAACGCATACAATACCTTTTACCCTGAGCGTTTTGAACGCGTCACCCACAAATTAAAAACACTCCCCGAATATAATCAACAATTAAAGCGGGTTGTCAAAACATTAAAGCAAGATGTTAGTTATCGTTTTTTGTATTTAAACAAGCGGGTTTTACCGATGTATCAGTATGAAAAAAAGTCTAATACATTCACAATTGAACCTGCCCATCTAAAACAATTAAAAAACCATGCTTACATGCTTTTTGATATCATTAATTACCGATGGGCACTCATTTTAGAAACCTATAACAGTTCACCTAGAATAGCCAAAAAAGTTAAGATCACAGAAGAACGCAAAATCAAACGTGCGCCTTTACAAAAATACTATGAAAAAATCGCCCTTGATAACCCTAAGCAAATCTGCTTTTTATGTAATAAAGTCATTGTAGAAACCCCGAGCATCGATCATGTTATACCGTGGTCATACCTATATTCAGATGATTTATGGAACCTTGTGTTTGTGCATAAATCGTGCAACGCCTCTAAAAGCAATCGCGTACCTGATGAATCGCTCATCAAAAAGCTTGAAGCGCGCAATCGCAATTTATTAAAACTGCTTGGTGATATGAAAAAAACCGATAAACATTTTCATGAACTTGTGTTGGCTGAAAGAGAAAATACTGTACAAAAGTTTTGGATTGGGTGTCAATAAACCTTAAAACAGTGGGAAGCCCCACTGTTTTTTATCGGTATCTAACCTGATTGTATTTAATCCGTTCAATATGATCTGGCAGCTTTGTTGGATCTAATTGCGATTTAATCGATAAATAGTGCTCTTCAATGCTCATCATATCAAGGCTGTCTTCTAATTGGTGATAGCGTTTAAAGAACCCTTCAAGTTTAGACACTTCTTTCATGCCTTGGCCGATATGGCCGCGCTCTGAAAAGATAATATGATTTATGTATGGGTGCGGATAGACCTCGTTTAAGTCTTCGATATGACGGGCATTTTGTTGGTAAGGACTATAGACTGATTGCGCGCGTCTTTTTTTGTCTTTAACTTTGCCTACCGTCCATGATTCGCTTTCTGTATCACCATAAATGAACCCAGCCCAATCTTTTAACTCTAACGCAAAGACACCTTTTTGTGAAAAAAGTAAAATATCAATTTCAAAATATTCATTAACCGCATTGACCCGCGGAATCAATGCATTGGCAAGCAACTTAGCTTCAGGTAATCTGTTTGCGATTTCGTTATAAACATCAGCTTCAAACCGCATCCCTGGTTTTCTTAGTTTACGCCACGGCGTCTTCGTATCCAAATAATACGGTGTCTTTTTGTATGCATTGATGTTGCGAATGGTTTTGACAATAATAAAAGTAATGATTAAAACGGCGATGCCAATGAGGGTATAAAGCACCCACATGTTTGCTTGAAAAAAAGCAACGATTCGTGTAATAACCCAAATGATAAAAATACTGCCTACTACAATAGCTCCCATAATCGCATTCGTGTCTTTACGACGTCTTCTTGATGGCATAATGTACTCCTTTTATATGTGATGCTTCTACTATCCTCAAAATCTTAAGAAATGTAAAGCGCTGTCCATAAATTTGACAACTTGGCCAAGCATTTTTTGTGGTTTTAACAAATAAAAAGCACCTGCGAATCGGTATTCGTTCCGATTCGCAAGTGCTATAAAATACACAATACATTAAGGAATGTTTATGAACGCAACGGTATATTTCGTGGCATGGTTACAATAACATTCCGCGTATCAATACTACTAGTGAACTGATAGTGGTAAAGTGATGTTTCTGTGTTGAATGCAACGCGCAATACTAAGGTAGCTTGATGATGATTATGGTTATAATTAATGTTAAGTTTTTGGGTGAAGCCATTTTGCGTTTTAACCATGGTAAAGTTCATATCTGAATCGGCTAAATCAACGGTAACCTGTACAACATCTTGATCGATGGTGAATGCGAGGGAACTTAACGCAGTATGCTCACCATTTTGTGTTAACGCGTAGGTGTAACGTTGTCCTTCTTCTGTAAAGCGGTGTTGTGTATGCAATAAAACATCAGGGTTATCAACTTGTTGAATGGTGAAATCCCCCTCTAATGTATTAACCGCATCAAATCCACCAGTGATTTCATACCGCGTGTAACTCAG
>PWME01000126.1 GCA_003559235.1 Mollicutes bacterium
CCATTGGCCGCTTCTCCTGCAACCTCTATGTCTGTTTGACTGGAAATCAATGTGATCAATCCCTGGCGCATGACCTTGTGATCATCGGCAAACAAGACACGCAACAGTTTGACAACAGAAACAGGTTTTGGTGCGGCTGCATACATTAGTTCCCCTGCTTTGAGGGGCACTTCCGCAGGTACCGTTTGGACAGGCAAGACCAGAAGTAAATTGCTCCCTCGACCCGGCTCGCTTTCGATTTTCAGGTGACCCCCGATACGATCAGCCCGTTCTCGGATGCTGATCAATCCGAAACCTGGTTTTCCCGGGGACGAATCAATAATGTCTTTACCTCAACTTTCGGGGAAGCCAATTCTGACTTAAGCTTCCGATAATAAATGCGATTTGCCTTCTGAAAAACCGAAGAATGTTATGGCAATGCCCATTACAGTGGACATAATGACTTCCAAGACCTTTGCGGGCATTCTCCTGGCACCTTGTATCGTCCCCATAGCCAGTTGTATAATGCGATTCAATGCATCGATAAACCTTATGTTTTCCATTTCTTTGCAGCAAAGTCTGAACATGCCGCCAAAAGACCGATTATCCGTCCGCTGGCGTTGGAACCAGGAGAGGATATTGTATCGGGCAAAGACCATTGATGTATGGGCGATCAGCCCATCAAAATCCCTTATCTGGATTTCATCAGCCAGTTTCAGGTGGTGCTTGCACATTTTGAAAAAAACTTCGATATCCCAGCGCTTGCCGTACAATCGAACAATCTCCTCTTCGGCAAGTTCTATATCTGTTGATAAGATGGCGAGCCACCTGCGCTTTTTTTCGGAGGGTACAAAAATGATCCGGGCCTTCTCGCCGTTGGAAAGCCTGACAACGACACTTGCTTTAATTCTGGCGTTGCCGCGCTTTTTTTTAAGTTTGCCGTATAAATCGCGGAGTCTGAGTTTCTTGCCATCATATTCATACTTCCAATTGGGGACGTCTTTAAGCATGCAAATAATGTGAATGTGCTTCCGAAGCGTTGCAATAACAGGAGGCGCAGAAAACCAGCTATCCATCAACAGGTACTTGGCCCTGATTCCCATACCGAGGACTCTTTTGAGCATAGGCTCCATAAGATCAGTGGTTTTGCAAGTGGCCTCGATGCGGCGTTTATATCCGCATGTTCTTTTGTCCATAGACTTGGTTATCCCGTTATACCGGTGTTTTTTGTCTGCTGAAGACAATAGCGCAAAATCTAGCCCGAGGGTGCTGATCCCATCGCTCCAAGCCAGGCCGAGCGCCCTGAAGCCCCTAATATATTGGCCTTTGGAATGGTCACGGACCCGGGCCAGCAATTCAACTTTTTTGGACCGATTCCTGGGATATAAGGTTTCATCAAAAATGAGCACCTCCTCTGATGAATCGTCAAGGAGGTTTCGAATCAAGGTATATATCCGTACACTCAGTAGAAGAGTAAATCTTCTCCAATTATATGTATTTGAATTCAGGAAGTTATAAACTGCATCCTTGCCAATGGTAACCGTTTGGTTTTTAACAACGCCTTGGAAAAAGTTTTTTCCTAAGAAAGCCAAGTTAAAAACGATGGTAAAGACACCCAATGGCGCGGCCCCCTTGGTTTTGCGGACGCCTGACTGATTGAGCAGGCTGCCGATTTTGAATTCAGAGAAGAAATTGGAAAAAATACTTATTTTTTCTGTGTTTACCGTTTGATTTTGTTCTGAAATAAGGTTATGGTGCATTTGACGGGCTTCCTTTCTTTGACTTTGTTATTTATTGGTGAAAATACAGTATCAAAGATTGTGAAGTCCGTCAATACTAATTGTAATATCAGTATGTTATTTTAAATTTTCTTCTTCTATCAAACCCCGAAAGTTGAGTCTTTACTAAATCCCTTGCCTTGATCGGTTACAGTTACCGCAATATTGTCATTTGAACCGGAAATACTCACACGTGCGCTTTTCACGCCGGCATGCTTGACGATATTAAATAAAATTTCTTGTACGGCCCGGAACAAAAACATCTTCAAAGGTGTATTTTCAAGGTTTGGGGATTTTTCATCCTTCAGCTCGATTGTAAACCCAAACTGCTCTTTCATCTGACGCCCCAGCCACTCCAAAGCACTATATAGGCTTCCATGATACAAAATCGGAGGGCTCAATTCATGAGACAGCTTTCGTGATTTGGCAATCGATTCTTCCAGAATCTCGTTAACGGATGCAAGTATCGGATTATTTTGCAGGTTTACGCTTGCAGATTGTAACTGGAACCGGGCTGAAGCCAGCATCTGCTGCAAATCATCGTGAAGCAGCTCGGCAATCCGCTGCCGTTCTCGCTCCTCGGCCTCGATCAGCTCCACGGCCAGGGCCTGAAGCTGCCTTGCTCGGGTCTCGGCAAGTTCGGTACGCTCGGCTACCTGCTGCTCCAACGTTTCATTAATCTGTCGAAGCGCTTTCTCCGCCTGCTTGCGCTCGGTGATGTCCTGGAAAATACAAGCAAACTGGTTGGGAGCAGGGCTGAATGCGTTTACTTCAAAAAATTTTTTCATTTCAGCGGAATAGTTCTCGAAAAAGACCGGCTCGCCATTTAGGGCTACCCCGCCATAGGTCTCGATCCAGTATGGCTCGGTGCCGGGCAATATCTCCTGGACAGTTCGACCTGTTATATCTTCCGCGGCCATTCCGGTCATTCGCTCAAAGCTTGGATTGACGGACAGAAAACGATAGTCCACAGGCGCTCCCGCAGTATCGCAGATGATCTCATGCAAAGCAAAACCGTTCAGCATTTCATGGAAAAGCGTCTGGTAATCCTGCTGGGTCCTGTAGAATTCTGTCAGGTCTATAGCCGAAGCATTAATGCACTGGGGTTCGCCCGTTTGATCCTTGATAAGGACGCCGCTCATCAGCATGGGGAATTCCGTGCCATCTTGGTGGTGGTGCCAGACTGTCGTGGGCTCGAAACGCCCCTCCCGTATCGTGGAGGCAATGAGACGGTCAGCCGCTTCCGTTTGCTCTCGGCTGTGAAACAAGGAATAATGTTTCCCAATCAGTTGCTCCGGCTCGTATCCGTGGATGTCGGCAAAGAAACGGTTTACGTAGAGCAAATGGCCTTGAAGGTCGACTATCGCCTTGCCGTAAACAGCATTATCTGAAATAATCCTGAATATCCTGTTTTCCTCCTCCGCCCGTTTTCGATCGGTGATGTCGATATGACAACCGACCATACGGATTGCCGTTCCGTCCTCGGCCCATTCGATTACCCGTCCTGTGCAAATAACCCAGACTGTGGAACCGTATCTATGCCGATAGCGGATCTCATTGTAGAAAGGTTCCCGCCCACGGCTCTTGATGTGTCGGTCAAACACCTCGAGTACGCCTGGAAGATCCTCTTGAAAAATGATCCTCTGCCAAGATTCTGGCGAGCTCTCCATTTCGTGATCCTCATAACCAAACATACGCTTGAAGGTCGGGCTGAGGTATTCGGTGTTGTCCGACAGGTTCCAATCCCAGTAACCGGAGAGCGTTGATTCGAAAATATCCTTGAGGGTCTGTTCGCTCTTGCGGACGTCTGTCTCCGCCTGCTTGCGCATAGTTATATCCCTTGAACTGAACATAATTTTCTGCGGGTTACCATTTCCATCTGTAATAAAATTTTCTAAGGTTTCAAGCCAGAGGTAGGTGCCGTCTTCGCACCTGTATCGATATTCAACTATACGAGGATGACCCAATGCAACAGCCTCACCGAATTCCTTCAGTATTCGTGATCGATCTTCCGGATGCACAAAATCCATCACATTTTTCCCAATCAAAAAACCGGGCTCGTACCCAAGAATTTTATGAGATTTTCCTGCAAAAAGGAAGTTGCCTTCCATATCGGTCAGCGATACCATATCCAGCATATTTTCGGCGACGATACTTAATAGCTTAGCCTGCTCATCCCTTTCTTCACTATAACTGCGTAACTGCTCGATTTGCAACCCGGCCTCAATCTGTTTCACCTGCAATTCATGAAATTGTTTCTGAATTTCTTCGAGTGTCATGGAAGAAAAGTCAGGCTGCTGAATGGATTGAACTTTTCGTTCTGCCTGCTTTCGGATTTGTTCAGGTTCGGGGAATGAGGTCGAATTGGATTGCATGCGGGTGGCGTATTTCTTTTCATCCGTCATAACGACCTCCAGGGTTGGTTAGGCCAACAATTCCAGTGGGCATGCGCACATGAGAGGCTAATGATAAGAATTACAATAAACCCCTGAGACATATAGCATGCTTGAACATCTTGGGATCAAACAAATTTTACGACAAGAATGATTATACTATTAATACATGAACCGGTTCCCGAGTTGCAATGGTATTTTATGGCATCTTTGTCGGGACGGTTCATTGCACCATACGGCTATCATTCCGACCTGCTAAACATGCCCCTTATCCTGCACATTGTCGAAACAAATATGCACCGGATATGGTCTTCGCGCCGGGGAAACGCTCAAGGAGGTTCTCGGGGCAATGGGCATGAGTGCGGCAGAGTTTGCCGGAAGAATGACTGCTGACGTCAAGGAGATAAGAAGTATTGTGAAAGGGGAAAACCCTGTCACGTCTGATATTGCGCAACGCATGGAGCGCATCCTTGGTGTGCCTGAAACTTTCTGGAAAAAACTTGAGCAGCAATACCGGGGTTAAATTTGGTTCGTTCCGCTTTTTTTCTACCCGCCTTTTCTGTTTTCTGAGTACGATCACAATAAATGATGGAAAAACAGGGAAAAATTTGCAAGATATGCTGGGGAAAAGAAAGGAGTCCTCCAGAATATCCTGCAAAGATTAAAGGAGGGACTCCTGCCTCTAAAACCTAAAAAAGGCAGGAGTTATGTTACCTGAACTGTTACAGAAATCAAGTCTTTTTGCTTTATTGTTCAAAATCGA
>PWME01000061.1 GCA_003559235.1 Mollicutes bacterium
CTCATGAAACGCATCCATCTCGATAAAGACATACAACCTCTTTCGGCTTTTCGCGCCAACGCGGCCTCTATTATTCAAAAAGTCAAAAAAGACCACAGACCGGTTGTCATTACCCAACACGGGAAAGGGTCTGCTATCCTACTCGACGTAACCGACTATGAGGAAATGGTTGACACTATCGAGATGCTTCAGGAGGTCAACCAAGCACGCAGAGAATTGGACCAAGGGAAAGGTGTCCCCCATCAGAATGCAATGAAATCTGTAAGAGAACGATTGAAACAGCTTAAATGAAAATAACTTGGTCTCCCCTTTCTCTTCAAAAAATTGATTACTACGCTGATTACATCGCACGGGATAACATCGATGTCGCTTTGGCTTTTGTTGACGAAGTTGAGGATAAAGCTCTGAGCCTGAAAGATCATCCGCACAAAGGCCGCATGATTCCGGCTTTAAACGATGAAATGAAACGGGAACTGATTATTATAGGTATTTATCTGCTTTTATACGAGATTAATGACGATATCATTGAAATTCTGACGATCCGTCATGTCAAACAAAAACCTAAGTAACCAGGATATTAGCAATTCCGAAAGTAGCTTGCTCTAACAACCGTGCGGTCGTGTAAACACTTGTAGCCCTAATTCTTTTTGGTCGCCACGCCGCACAAACGCAGGGCCGTTAAGTTGGGCGTAAGATTCTGCCAAGACCATCCGTTGATTTATAAGTACTTTGTAATTACTTTAACGAGTGATGACCTAAACAAAAATGGCAAATATGAAAACCAAGCTCGTCCAAATAGGAAACTCTAAAGGCGTGCGCATCCCCAAGCCGCTGATCGAGCAGTCTGGACTTTCGGAAGACATCGAACTCATTCTCAAAGACAATGAAATAATTTTGCGATCAGCAAATGGCCCCCGTAAAGATTGGGAACAAGCCTTCAAGAAAATGGCTGAACGAGGTGATGATCAGCTTTTACATCCAGAAACTGCTGAATCACCCAATAATTGGGACGAGACAGAATGGACATGGTAGATCCCGCAAGCGTCAGGCGATTTGATGTTTATCTGATTTCACTAGATCCAACCATGGGATCGGAAATCAAGAAGACGCGGCCATGCCTGATTATCTCCCCCGATGAAATGAACCGTCACTCAGAACTGTCATTATCGCTCCTTTGACATCAACCCAGAATTCGTATCCCACCAGGATCATTACCACCTTTAAAGGAAAGCAAGGGCAAGTGGTGCTGGACCAAATTCGAACTGTTGACAAACAACGACTGGTGAAGAAACTGGGAACAATCAGTGAATCAGCTCAGGGCAAGGTCTTGAATGTACTTCAAAACATGTTTTCTCCGTAATTACGCCAACTTAACACGCCGTTAAAGCATTTTAAATCCATGCTTGCCATAAATCACTAAAAGTGATACTTTAGTAGCACTATGAAAACAGAACTTGTCACCACACTAAAACGTCAAGCCACAAAGCTACTGGACGAACTCCACCGGGAGAAGGAGCCTGTTTTGATCACAGAGCACGGCAAGCCATCCGCCTATCTTGTTGATGTGGATTCATTTGAAAGCTTACTTCGCAGGCTGAAGCTTCTTGAAGGTCTTGCGCGGGGCGAAAAAGCTATCCTTGAAGATCGCGTAGTGACGCATGAAGAAGCCCAAAAGAAAATGAGTCGATGGCTCAAATAATCTGGACGGAACCGGCACTTCAAGAACTCGATGAAATTGCTGATTACATCTCTCTGGACAATCCGAATGTGGCAAGGAAGCTTGTTCGCAGCGTTTTTAAACGTGTCGCTCAATTGCGCGAACATTCAAAATCAGGAAAACCGGTAGAAGATCTGGAAGGATCCATTTATCGCAGAATATTGGTTTCACCTTGCCAGATTTTTTACAAAGAAGAAAGTAACCGTGTCTACATCATCCATATAATCAGAGATGAACAATTACTTCATCTTGATATTCTCAGGATGCGGTAAATCCTCAATAAATGCTCTAATCAAGTAGGCGGCTCCGCTCAATATTGAGTGGAGTGCGCCTCTCACACCACCGTACGTACGGATCGCGTATACGGCGATTCGTTACATTGACCTTACTTGGTGATAGCTTTCCAACATAGCGATGTAGCCCCGTTTCTTCAGTCTGGCCAGGATTATGGTCGTTTTCAGGATGGGGCTTTGAGCTGTTTCCAGTGATGCCATATGCAGTACCTTAGCCGTTTTCTCAGCCAGCTGTCCAAAGCTTGTAGCTTGCCGTGGATATTGGCTAATCTGAAGTAATTCAGCCAACCCGTTATCAGACGGTTGAGCCGTTGGATTCGTTGGTCAAAACTCATAGGAGTAGTCTTTCGGGTCAGCTCCTTAACCCAACTTGGCAGTTGAGGCCAAACTTTTATTGACTTCCAATGAGTTACGGACATCAGTGGTACACTACAGATTTTTTGATTGGTTTCTGGGTCTCGGTGCAGCCGGTGGCCTTGTAAATGTCTTGCACCTGCCGGTCGGGTGCCGAGGGCTTGCGAATTTGAATGCGTTTGGTTTCGGTGGGCAGTTCGATGGTTGCAAGAATCTGAGTGTTCATGATGCGCCGGATGTTGTTCCAATCATAATGGATTCCGGATTGCTTTAGCATATGGCGGATGGTGTTGACCAGTTGATAGGCCAGAATCGTCAGATAAATGTGCGATTCAATCCGCTCATCTTTTTGATGATAGATCGGCCGCAGGTTCAGATCTGATTTCAGGCACCGAAAAGTGGCTTCCACCTCACTGTTTGAGTTGGTAGCTTGGACAACAAGTTGACTGTCCCAAAAGGTACGTCAACTTGTAGGATGCCTAATTATAAGATTCGTACGGACGTGTTAACATCTGTTAATAATAGCTTTTTTGGTCGCCACGCCGCATAAACGGGTGACCGTTAGCCGATTAGTGTCCAATTCGGCCATCACGAACAAGACACTTATGATTTTTCTAAATCGTTACTTACATTACCAGCATCGTTTCGTTTAATCAAATTGCAATGACAACCAAAAACAAAATAAAGGGCGAAATCGAGAAGCTCCCTGAAAATGAGTTGGAGAAGCTATTTTTATACCTTCACACCCTCAATAAAGCCAAAAAGCCCAAGCCGAACATTCGATCCTTGAAGCTCAAGGGATAACTTGAGCACAAGGATATCCGGTCTGTCTCTTATGAGTAAACTACTTTTAGATTCGAATATTCTTGTTTATTCAATCGATGAGGATTCTCGATTCTTTGATTAATATCATCGCCAATAAAGTCCATTCCACCACTATTAACGGTGTCGATTCCGTCCATTTTATGGTATTTTATGGCATGGTTTTCTTGTTGTTATTTTTACACTTACAAGACACAAAGCAACCATTATTAAACGAAATATAAACCAAAAATAAACAGAAGTTTTTCACAGGCAACTTATAGTACTGGAAGATAGCCTTATGCACCTGAATATGGATGAGTTTTATAATACCCTTATAATTATATAATTATGAGATACGAAAAAAAATTTAGTCGTCGCAAATTTATTTTCAATACAAGCACAATAGTAACTGGATCAATTTTATCTATTCCCATTTTGCCACATCAGAGTGCAAGAAGTTCAACGGACTCAGGTGGGGTCTCAATAGATCATGTTGTAGCCGCACACAAAAAGGGTCGGTTCCGTGGTTGGCCCGCCAACAATGGATTGTGGAGCTGGGATAACGGGCGTGAATTATTAGTTGGTTTTAAAGAGGGTGAGTATAAGTTGCAGGATGGCTTGCATAATATCATCCGGGTAAGACCGGAATTAAGAAAGTTGACCCGTAGCACAGACGGTGGCAAAACCTGGAAGGTTGAGTATCCTCAGAGGGATAATTATGTTGATAATGAAAAAGGTCCGTTCCCTTCTCCAGGAAATATCAATTTTGGTCACACAGATTTCGCCATGCGGGTGCATTATGACCGGTTTTTTATTTCTTACGATCGGGGGAAAAGCTGGGAAGGTTCTTATTCCTGGAACGGATTATTTGATGCTAAAGAGCTTAAAGGTCTGACAAGTGCTTCTCGGACAGATTATCTGGTGACAGGTCCTGACTCTGCCCAGATTATTATGGCAGCCCGTAATCCTGAACTTGAGCATCCCATGCTGGAAAAGTCCTTTCTTGTCGAGACCACTGACGGGGGTAAATCGTTTAATTTTGTATCCTGGGTGGTGCCATGGACCAACCGTTATCGCGCAGTTATGCCTTCTACTGTCCGCACCCATGACGGCAAACTTGTCTGTGCTGTTCGCTGCCGTGATCCGCGGGATGAATGGCGGCCAAACTGGATTGACTCATATATATCTGAAGATAACGGCCGCTCATGGTCCTTTTTGAGCTGGGTAGGTGATACGGGTGTTCATAACGGGAACCCTCCAGGTCTGGCTGTTTTGAGGGACGGTCGACTGGCTTGCACATACGCCAACCGTACCCTTCGTCAGATGTTCATACGCTTCAGCAACGATAACGGTGCCAGTTGGGACGAGCCGATAGTAATACGTGACGCACACGATAGAGACCTTGGCTACCCCCAGATGATAGAGAATGATGAGGGTAAACTGGTTGCTTTTTACTACATTCAGAGGGAAGATCTGCCTGATTCCGCCTATATTGAGGCCGCTGTTATTACTCCTTAAGGAAGGGTAAGGTCCAATATGACTATGTTCGCCTAATCGAGTGTGCTGTTTTGGGGGGCCTCTCCAGGATAATATTGCAGAGTATTATCAATCTCAGTGACATATTGTTGGTTAATCGCTTTTTTCAATTGCAAGATTATGAAAGGTACCAGCATCTATAACAATAAAATTATTTCCTGTTGGAGTATCTTCAACCTGTCCATGGTTCCCACGACTCCAGCCCCA
>PWME01000068.1 GCA_003559235.1 Mollicutes bacterium
AAAAACCTTTGAAAAGCCCGCTTTCATCATCCCCGGTAATATAGACCCTGGGGGTTTGGTCGAATCGGTTTTTCAGGTAGTTCTGCAGCCGGCTTTGAAGGTCAAAGTAAGTTACAGCACCTTCAGATCGTTTCAGAACTTCCAATAGATTTTTGGTAAAAGCCCCTTCACCGGCAACTTCGAAAGCGGACTGATCATTTTGGCATGCGGCAAGTTGAATATGCTTGCCTTCCGGCAGTAGTTGTGTAATCGGTTCAGATTCAGCCTTTTCGTAAGGGATTTTATCCGAAAAAATAAAATCCTGCCATTTTCGCGCCGGGAATGCCTGGGAGAGTCGGGCCCGGTTGATAAACCGCCGTTCCCTTATATCATCGATCTGTTCACTGATATAGGCGTTGCGCGTATTTCCACCTGAATTGCAGCAGTCAAAAATGGCAACGAGGTGTGGGCCGTTACGGGCCAATTGATGAATCAGGTATCGAAGTTCCTTGTCGGCCAGCAACGGTCCCCCGGGTTTCCCGTCGCGCGGCTGAAAACTGTCGATACAGACCAGGCTTTCCAGTTTTCTGTCCTAATCTATCTTCCAGAACACGGAGTCGGCCTCTTCCTGAGTGCCGTGACCGGAAAAATAAAACAGGGCTACATCATCCGGGGAGGCCTGTCCGAGGTGATTTTGAAACTGATCGATAATGGCTGTCCGCGTGGCTTTATGGTTTATCAGGATTTGAATTTGTACCTGTCCGAAGTGAGTCGATTCGTTTCGGAGCCAGCTTTTCATTTTTTTGAGGTCATTCACACACCCCTTCAGAGGCGGGACAGGAGAGGAATAGTGATCGATTGCAACCAGAAGAGCATAGAGATCGGGTCTGTTTTGCGGGCTTGTCATGGGACCTTTTTCATAAAAATAAAAAAAATCTGTACCCACTGGTATTTGAAGTCAAAATAAATTACTATTGTAATAAGTTGGTTTTAAAGCACTGTTTTCTTTACGTGTACGCATATGCTGGAGTTTGATAAAAAACTTTTCCAGTGGAAGAGGGTTCCTTTGAACCGTGATTATTTTTGACATAAAACGAGAGGATCCATGGCTACCTTGCCTGAGATATATACGATCCAGGCATTTGATGCTCCTCAGCATACTGACAGGCTTCGGGAGATCCTGCAAGAGCTGAAAACCGAGAACAGGATCAGTGGATTTACAACGCTTGGAGCAGATGACGATCTCTCGTCTATATCTGACACGCTGAAGAAGGATGACATGATTCTGATCCTTCTCACCAACGAGCTTGAAGAGAAAAGAGAGCAAATCAAAAAAAGTGTCAAAATGCTGATATCCAATCAGCCTGGGCTGAAGGTAGTGGAAATACTCGTGGACAATGTCATTTATGACAATGATTTTATAACGTTTCCGGACGATTTACGACCGATTCGAAACAGAGAGGATATGGATGAAGCCTGGAACAATATCGCCAGAAGTCTTAGAGATATGTTTCCGGTGAAGAAGAAAAGAAAGAAGAAGCCGTTTCCTCTATGGATTGTGTTTGTTGTTTTGGGTGTACTTCTGTTTGGTGGGATTTTGACATTTATATTGTTGTCTCGTACGACTGTACCGGATCTGGCCGGTATGCACGTTACGGATGCAATATCGCTGCTTATTAATGCAGGGCTGGAGGCCGGAGAGCGCAGCGTCGAATCGCATGACACGGTTGAAAAAGATTTGGTCATTCGGACCGAACCTTACGCCGGAGAATCCATAAAAAAAGGGACTCATGTAAATTTGATTCTTTCGGGTGGCCGCGGGCAGATTCCGGTGCCGGAGCTGACGGGTGTGACGCTGGACCGGGCAAAGTCTGAACTTGAAGGAGCAGGACTCCGTGTCGGCCAGCAGCGATCGGAGCGCAGTAATCAGGTTGGGCAAGGACGTGTGATACGATCGGATCCCGAAGCAGGCCGTGAAGTAGATCGCGGATCGCAAATCAATCTGGTGATCTCGAGCGGTAGCGGGCAGGTTCGGGTGCCGGAGCTGGCGGGGGTGACACTGGACCGGGCGCGGGCTGAACTTGAGAGAGCGGGGCTACGGGTCGGTCAGCAGCGATCGGAGCACAGTAATCAGGTTGGGCAAGTACGTGTGATACGATCAGATCCCGAAGAGGGCCGTGAAATAGATCGTGGATCGCAAATCAATCTGGTTACTTCACTTGGCCCTTCGACTTCACCAACTCCGCCGGGAGGTTTTCCATTACCAGATCTTGTTTTGCAGGAAGTTTCCCCAATTACTCATCATCTAAAACTTCCCGCTCCATCGCAAATGAGTCCGGATGATGGAGCTGTAGTTGGAAGTGGTATCATAAATCCATTAGGATTAATCAGAACCAATGTGAGCTGGAGTGCTGTAAACGGAGCTGTGAGATATGGCCTGGAATGGGTGGCTTTATCGCCTGGTCAACCCTGCCACCAGATTAATGACAGTCACAATTTGCAAAAACAGGAAGATATTCAGGGGACAACTTTTCCCATCAGACACACTCGCATTACAGCTATTTGCTGGCGGGTTTACGCAGTGAATACATATGGTATCGATGGCCATAGATCAGATTGGAGACAGTTCCGTTCAAATTAGAAAAGAGGCATCATCCTGTATCTGTCATCCTCTGTATGCCGACCTGCAGAGGCAAGCTGAGTTTGTGGATTTTCCGCTTGAGAATCCGGTTGGTATTTTGAAAAAAAAAAATGTACAATAAGTGAAAGTACCGTATGTAAATCATTGTTAAGTATGTGAATACTTATCACTGCCCAAATCGGGCAAGCAATTTTGTACCAAGATTCAATAACGTCCCATACAACTGTTAATACAAGATCGAAAAGCTATGAGTTCATTACCAAGGATTTATACGATTCAAGCTTCAGATGCTCCACAGCACAGCGAGACTCTTCGAAAAATATTGTTAGAACTCGAGTCAGAAAAACGGATCAGTGGATTTACAGAACTTTCTCCGGATGATGATTTGTCATCAGTATGGGACAATCTGCAGAGTGAAGATTTGGTTTTAGTTCTTCTTACGAAGGCCTTCAAAGCTGATAAAACAAAGATTGAAAACCAACTAAAAACCATCAAATCCGGTCAGCCAGAGGTTAAAATAGCTGAACTACTCATTGATAACGTTGTGTATGACAATGAATTTATTACGTTTCCTGCCGATTTGCGGCCGATCAGGGATCGTGAGGATATGGACGGGGTCTGGAGTGAAATCAGCAAGAGCCTGAAGAACATGCTCCCGGTGAAACAAGTTGACGAGGAAACCGAAGAACCTGTTTCCGGGAATGATTGGGGAAAATATCTGAAGATTGCGGGTGTTGTTGTCGGACTCTTGGTGATTTTCTTTGTGATCAGGGGGATGTGGAATGGAAACGGTGTAGCTCCGATTCCGGCTGAACCGGTTCCGGTAGAGGAAAACGACGTAATAGACCAACCTGCACCTGAGGATCCGGATGGTCAGGAAGAAGAAGCAGCAGATGTGCTGCAGGGCGAAGATTGCCTGTCGTTCAATCATCAAAACCTGGAGGTTCGCGCGGATGACAACCGGTTTCTGGTCACGGATGGGCGTTCAAGAATGATGATGTTCGATACTCGTGAAGGTGCGGAACAAGCAGTAAGGATAATGCGTCATTATCGGTTGGATAATCAATGTTTTGCCATACGGCCGAATGCCGCACTCAGGTATTTTAAAACCGGGGGTGATATTCCCTCGGGAAGCTTTGGCGGAGAGGATTGTAACAGGATCAGCAATCCTCAAAACCTGACGATTCGGGAAACTTCATCTGATTTATTTCAGATCCTGGATGGGAACAGTATCCCTTATTCGGCAAGATCGAGAGAAGAAGCCGAACGGGTTATAAAGATTGTGCAGCATTACAATGCGAATTTTACCTGCTATGTTGAAAGGCCTGATCCGGGAATGGTATATTTAAGGAGATGAGTGATGATTGCAGATGAACGGGTCTTTGCTTATCTGGATAGATGTTCAGCGTTCGCCGGGTATTAATTTCGGTTGGTAATTGGGAAAAAAAATTTTTACAATAAAACAGACTGGAATCGCTAAAGCCTTGATTCATATATGAATACTTCTGCCAGGCTAATATTTCCGAGTTGAAATATCTCCCAGCCGGCGTTAATGTTGAAATCAAATGAGCATAACTATGCCATCTCAACCTGAGATATTTGTAATAAAGGCTACCGATGCCCCGCAACATACCGCTCATCTTCTGAAGATCCTGCAGAAACTGAAAACCGAAAACAGGATCAGTGGTTTTACGAGACTGAGCCCGGCTGACGACCTTTCGTCCGTCTCCGATACACTGAAAAAAGACGATATGATCCTGATTCTGCTTACCAATGAGCTTGAGGGAGAAAGGGAGCAAATCAAAAATAGAGTCAGTTCATTGAAATCAGATCAGCCCGGGCTGAAGGTAGTGGAAATACTCGTGGATAATGTCATATATGACAACGATAATATCACGTTTCCGACAGATTTAAAGCCGATCCGGGATCGCAAGAATATGGACGAAGCCTGGAGCAGTATCGGGAAGAGCCTCAGAGATATGTTCCCGGTCTTGGAACCTGAGCTTGATCCGGAAAAAGAGAAAGAGCCTGCAGGCAAGACGGGTTCCAGGTCAATACCCAAGCCGGTTTGGGTGGTCCTTGCGGTTCTGGTTGTGGTACTTCTTGGCTGGCTGATTTGGGATCCTTCGGCTCCCCCGGAGGCAGACCTTGTATCGGTACCAGACGTGGCCGGAGAGACCGTTGCTGATGCCGTGTTATCTCTACGCGAGGCAGGTTTGCAGATTGGCGAGCGGCATGCCGAGTCAAACGATAC
>PWME01000115.1 GCA_003559235.1 Mollicutes bacterium
GATGGACTACGACCCCGAAACGGCCTCCGGCTACTACGCCTACAACCGCATGTATGCCTACAACTACTCGGTCTACCGCAACTATCACAAAAAAGAAGAGAAGGTGTAGGGCCTGGTCTCTCTGGAATCCATCGCAATAACTAAAATCCAGGTCTCTGAGTAACCCTCATGAACCATAAACTTTACCGTAACCATACTTCCGAGTGTAACAGATGATTTCAACTAAATATTCAATGCATGCCACGTTCTATAAGATGATACTGACATGCGCGATTTTGCTCATATTGATGGCAATGCCCGCCCGCGCACAGTTCGAACTGAGTCAGCTCGAGCAATTCCGACCGGACATCGTCCGAATGGTGCCACCCGGCGGACTGGGAGACACCGTCAACGTCTGGGGGTCGGTGCGACTGAACGGCCGTTTCCTGGTCCCTCGAGGAACCACTGTAGTCGAAATGCTCTCCTACTCGGGCGGCCCCGGCCTCGGAACTACTAGATCCACTGGCTCGGAAATACGCGGTGTTTTTGATTATTACTCTTTTCCTCAGGTGGAAGTGTACCTGAACCGCCTGGGTGAAGACAACCAAAAAGAGATCGTTGAGACCTGGACCTACCGCCTGAGCGACCCCTTTCCGCAGGGAATGCGCAGCTACCAGCTGCAGAACGGGGAGTATATCACGGTGAACATACGCCGGAGACCCAGCACCCTGCAATATGTGCTTGCCGGCATCTCCATTGTAGGATCTCTGGCTGGCAGTTATTTCCTGCTCGAACGCATACTCGACTGACTGGTACGTCTAAGTGAACACCCTGAAGCACCTCGTAAAAAAGTATTTCACCAACTTCGCCTATTTTTACGGGCATCTGCGCCATCGCATCTTTGTGATACTGGGGCTCAGCATCGGAGTTGGTGTGCTGGACGGATTCGGACTGGCGATGTTTCTGCCGTTGCTGGAAATTGTTTCGGATCCGGAGGGCACGGCATCGGCAGAGCAAATGGGAAACCTGGCCTTCCTGGTCTATGGTATGGAACGGCTGGGCCTCAGTCTGAACCTCACCGTTGTACTAATGACCATGCTCTTCTTTTTCACATTCAAGGGCATTGTCAAGTTTATTGAGACCTACGTGAGGGTCGTTTACCAGCAGTTTTTCATGCGGAATATACGCGTGCAGAATATTTCGGCCCTGGCAGAATACAGCTATGATCATTTTGTAAGTGCCGATTCGGGTCGGATCCAAAACACGCTCTCCGGTGAAGTGAACCGGGTTAATCGCGCATTTGGAAGCTATATGAGCGTGATGCAGCAAAGTGTGATGATCGTTGTCTACAGTGCGCTTGCTTTCCTGGCCAATCCGGAGTTTGCACTGTTGGTTGCCATTGGTGGAATTCTCACAAATTTAGCTTTTAACAAGCTGTACAACGCCACCAAAAAACTTTCCAGGGAACTTACCAGGCATAACCATGGATTCCAGGGGCTGCTCATACAACAGGTTGCCCTTTTCAAATACTTCAAGGCAACGGGGCTTATCAGGGAATATGCCCGTCGACTCATCGAGAAAGTCCATCACATAGAGCGTGCACAGCGTAAAATCGGGATCCTTGGCGGTATTATGGAAGGCATACGCGAACCGCTTCTCATCGCTGTTGTCATATCCGTGATCCTGGTACAGATCAACTTACTTGGCGGTACCCTGGCCCTGATCATTCTCAGCATCCTTTTTTTCTACCGTGCGCTCACCTCTGTCATGCAACTACAGACTTTCTGGAACAGTTTCCTCGGTGTGGTAGGGTCACTGGAAAACCTTACGGAATTCACAACGGAACTTCGCAAGGGAAAAGAGAAAACCGGCAGACAGAAATTCGATACGTTCCGGCAAGCGATTGAAATGGAACATGTAAGTTTCAAATATGGGAACACGCCGGTCATTAAAGATATCAATCTGAAGATACCGAAGAATCATACCATTGCGCTGGTCGGGGAGAGTGGCTCGGGTAAGACCACCCTGATGAACATCATTACCGGACTGCTTCAGCCGCGTGAAGGAAGGATGCTGATCGACGGCATGGACAGCCGAACCCTGGACATGGCTACCTTTCAGAGACGAATTGGCTACATCACCCAGGAGCCCGTCATATTCAACGACACCATCTACAATAATGTCACCTTTTGGGATGAAGAGAACGATGCCAATCTGGAGCGTTTCTATACGGCACTGAAGCGGGCGAGCGTATATGATTTCGTCATTAACGAAACCCCGAAGCAGGAAAAGTCCATGCTTGGTAACAACGGTATCAATCTGAGCGGTGGACAACGCCAGCGCATCTCCATTGCCCGTGAACTCTACAAGGATGTGGATCTGCTGTTCATGGACGAGGCAACTTCATCCCTCGATTCCGAAACCGAGCGAAAAATACAGGAGAGCATAGAGAACCTGAGAGGACAGTACACCATCATCATCATTGCTCACCGGCTCTCCACCATCAAGCATGCAGACAAGGTGGTTGTTCTCAGTAAAGGTGAAATTGAGCGGAGCGGAACATACCTGGAGCTGGTCGGACAATCCGAATCCTTCAAGAGAATGGTTGAACTGCAGGAAGTGTGACTGTAACCACCTTGACTTTCTATAAATCAGGAGCCTGCTTCGGATATCCAGTTGTTTATCAGGGAAGCTGAGTAATTATTCCATCAAAAAAGACCCCTAACACTATGAAAGGAATCATCCTTGCCGGCGGTTCCGGCACAAGATTATACCCGGTAACCAAGGCCATTTCGAAGCAGCTGATGCCTGTCTATGACAAGCCGATGATCTATTATCCGTTATCGGTACTCATGCTGGCAGGCATTCGGGAAGTTCTTATTATTACGACACCGGAAGACCAGGCCAGTTTTCAGAAGCTGCTTGGTGATGGTGCTGAATGGGGGATATCACTCTCTTACGCAGTTCAGCCAAGCCCGGACGGGCTGGCGCAGGCTTTCCTTATCGGAGAAGATTTCATTGGCGATGACAACGTTTGCCTTATTCTTGGGGATAACATTTTCTACGGGCAGGGCTTCCCCCCAATGCTCAAGGAAACTGCTGAAGATCCGAGAGGTGCCACCGTTTTTGGATACCGGGTAAGCAATCCTGAAAGTTTTGGCGTGGTTGAGATTGATAAGAAAAACAAAGCTATCAGCATTGAGGAAAAACCCGCAAAACCCAAGAGCAATATTGCCGTGACCGGTCTTTATTTCTACGATAATCGCGTAGTGGAAATCGCTAAAAATGTGACACCATCGGCACGCGGAGAGTTGGAAATCACTTCGGTCAACCAGAAATACCTCGAGATGGATGCCCTTCATGTGCAGGTGCTTGGACGCGGTTATGCCTGGCTGGACACCGGCACGCATGAGGCCATGCTGGAGGCCTCGCAATTTGTTGAAATACTTGAACGCAGGCAGGGTTTTAAGATATCGTGTCCGGAAGAAATTGCCTGGCGTAAAGGCTGGATCGATGATGAAAAGCTGTCACAGTTAGCTGACTACTATTCAAAAAATGGATATGGTGAGTATCTAAAAAAATTACTTAAAGATGAAAAGTATTGAATTTGTTGGGCCTAGCGGTATTGGCAAAACTACTTTTTTGCGCAATTTGGTAAAAAAAAGAAATAATGCAAACTGGATTACAAATCAAGAGGCATTAAACTTAATTGCTAAGAAGAAAGCAAAAATATTAGAACGAATTATAATAAAAGCTGCAAAAAAAATGAGAGTGAATTTATCACCTGATATGGCGGTACAGTATAAAGAAAAAATTAAAAAATTAAAAAAATACGACAAAGAATGCTCTATTTTAATTAACTTGTTTTACAAGGATAAAAGTTATAGCAAAGCACATGCTTGGAGGAAAATATTAATTCACGATTACTATACAAAAGAAGTTATTTATAATAAGTTGATAATTAGTGAATTGAAAAAAGAAAGTGTTATAGTTTTTGATGAAGGAATTATTCATAATGGAGGCGTAATATCAATATCAAAAAATTTTAAAATATACAAAGAAATCTATAAATCAATAATATTTCCTAAGGGTGTTATTTTTTTTGAATTGAATACCGATGAATATCGAAGAAGGTTAATTTCTCGTTTTGATAAAAAAGGAAAAAGATCAATAAATGCTTTATGGGAAAATGTATCTGATGAAGAATTAGAAATATATATAAAAATGGCAATAAGCAAAAGTAGACATAAGTATGAGGTATGTCAGAAGCTAAATATTCCGGTTTTAAAAATCGAACCTATTGCATCAGATGAAAACATTCAAACAGCACTCACTTTTATTGATCATTTCAATAACTAGGAGAGTATGATCCCCATTACCAAACCGTTCACACCGCCCATCGAGGAATACCAGGAGTTGCTCAAAGGCATCTGGCAACGCAATTGGCTGACCAACAACGGTCCGCTTGTCAACGACCTGGAGCTCAAACTCAAGCGATACCTCAAACTCAAGCACCTTCTCTTTGTCTCCAACGGCACCCTTGCCCTTCAGATCGCGCTCAGGGCACTGAACATCACCAAAGAGGTCATAACTACCCCGTTCAGCTACGTGGCCACCACCAGTAGCATCGTATGGGAGGGATGCACCCCTGTCTTTGTGGATATTGATCCCGAAACGTTCAATATCGATCCGACCAAAATAGAGGCGGCCATCACCAGTGACACCCAGGCCATCCTCGCGACCCACTGCTTTGGAAATCCGTGCGATGTAGAGGCCATCGAACAGATTGCTAAGAAACAAAATCTCAAAGTGATCTACGACGCCGCCCATTGTTTCGGGACCCAATACAAAGGTGAGTCCATTTTCAAATGGGGGGATGTTTCCAC
>PWME01000206.1 GCA_003559235.1 Mollicutes bacterium
AGTTCCGCAATTTAAAAGTCGTCAGTTGGCATTAGGTTACCTTCGACTCTTTTGAACGCTTTTGTTCTAAGTATCGGTAACTCGTTCCATTCATGTCGATAACGTATGAATGGTGGGTTAATCGGTCGACCATCGCCGCAGTAATCACCGGGTGTTTAAAGATTGCTTGCCAACGACTAAAGGAAAGGTTGGTCGTGATGATGGTGGAGCTGCGTTCGTTGCGTATGGAGATGAGGTTGAACAGCAGTTCTGAACCCTCATAATCGAATGAAAATCTTAAAACATGGTTAAGACCCATATAATAGGTCGTATGAAATATGATAGGGTTCGGTGTATCGGAATTACTTGTAACTCTAGATGGTTCACGGATTTGTCAGCCTACACAGATTTGACTGAGCTAGTGGAGAGGCTTTGTTTGGGTTCAACTGAAATAATGAGCATAGCCAAACTCCAGAGTAAGCGATGAATCCCTATAGATGCATAAATCCGATGGATTCCAAGGTATCGATTCGGGTTTCGTATATGAGATTGTATTATCAATTCTTCACACATATCCTAGTTAAAACCTGTACTTCAACACTTTTCAAACCGTGAAATGCTTGGAGAGTTTAACCTTGAAATAAGACATCTTGAATCATGTCTATTTTGGACTTCATCTGCGATGCGTTTCTTACCCATTTTATCTGAAGAATTATAATAAATCTCTAGATTAAGCGCTTATCGTGACTTTGTTTCTGCCAAAATCCTTTGAACTGTACAGATTTGTGTCCGCTTTTTGCACGAGGTCTTCAATGCTTGAAATCTCACATTCAGGATGACTTGATCCACCAATCGATATCGTAACTTTAATCTCTTGTTGCTGGTAATGTACAGTATGTTCTTCCACAAACCTGCGAATCTGCTCGCCAATTTTCGCGACTTCAGCGCAAGAGGCTCCAGGAAGAATCGCCATGAATTCCTCACCACCATGACGAATCAAGACATCGCCTTGGCGCAGGTTCTGGCGCAATATATTGGAAATGTTGATAAGAACCTGATCTCCGACAATATGACCATACGTATCGTTGACTTTTTTGAAATGATCGATGTCGAGCATCATGATACCAACAGGTACATCGGTTCTAAGGCTATGCGCGTATTCCTCTTTCAATCTTTCCATGCCGAATCTACGGTTGTATACCTTGGTCAAGGGATCTAGTATCGCGATTTGTTCAAGTCTGTCATGGGTCAAGGCATTATGCATACCGAGAGACAACCCATGAATGTAGACATGCAAGGTGTCTAGGACAATCTTACTGAATTGACGGGTAGAGGCGAGCAAGACGATACCTAAGACATCTCCTTTGTAAATGATGGGTTCAAGCAAGAGTGCTTTAGGATGAAAATCGATGAGCCCCGTCTCTATCGTGATGTCTTCTGAAAACTCGAAAAACATGCGCTTTCCATGCGTAAAACTTTTGTGAATCACATCAAGATCCTTGATTTTTTCAGGGTTCTTGATGAGATGCGAACTAGAGATATCTATGGTGCCCCCTTTGTCAATCACTATCATACCCGCTGAAGCCTCGGTATATCCGAGAAGATGCGACAAGGCTTTTTCACTCAGTTTCTCTAAATCGAGTTCATTGGTGAAAATCTCTGTAAAATTACGCATAGACTGTTCGCTCTGCAGCGTTTCGATGAATGACGTTACCAAATCGTTAAAAGATCGGCTCGATTCACCGATGACATCCTCACTATCCACCGGAATCATACACTTGTCTAAGCACTCTTCGGGATTGATGTCGTCAAGCCTTTCCAAACTTGTGATGACATATTTCATTCTCTCCGACAGAATCTTCATCCTTTTGCCTACGATGACTCTTGCTAAAGTGATATTTACGGTACCTACCACAATGCCTGCAATCAAACACATCGCAATGAAGATGGCGTCGATATGTTCTGGGGGTATGCCCACAGCTCTGACAAAGAAGGGAAATATTATCCCTATGAGAACGCCGAATCCAATCATAAACAGGGCCAAGTCGGTGAAAACTTTCTTCGTTACTCTCACATCATCACCTCATAAACACTATACATCATGATAACACTGTCTGTAGCGTTAAGAAGACAAAAGCGTTTCGACAAGTTGAAGTTGCTTAATGCCAGAGACACCGAACTGACGACTTTTCAATTGCGGGCACTGACTAGTTTTAAATTTACTATAAACATCTCTCTACATGGATTTTAGACAGCTATCTTTCGCGTTGAACAATAAAATAAGACATAAACACATATTACGAGTTCTTGCACAGAAATCATCACTGACATACCAATAATTCTTGGCATACTTGTAAACGCATCTACACCAAATTCAATCGGTAATGGCGAGTTAGAAAAAGGCATAATGTCCATTTGAAAGGGCTTTTCACGAATGATTTTTAACACATTGCAAAACAGGGTTCCCTTGTTCTAAAACCCAATCACCGAATGACTTACACCATTCTTCCTCTTAATCACTATCGAAATAAAACTTCTTTCTTTTGCCGTTTACGATGAAGCGACCTTCTTGCGAATAACTTTCTGAGCCATAAACGTAGGCATAACTCATTTGAACATTATATGCACTTGGTTTTTCAATCGCATTCGTCACTTCAAGAGACTCATTCGATTCAGCTTGCTGAAATATTCCATATAAATGCGTGCCAAAATCATCCCCTTCATCAAACGTAACACTCGTCAATGATAGTAGAACGCTTTCGATTGAGTCAATAATGGCTTGTTTGTGCTCGTGTATTTCGATTAAGGCCTGAGCCACTCTATTAGCACCCGCTTCTGTGAAGGGCTCAGCCCCGAGCGTGTACGTTTGAAATAGTATCCCATTAGCTTTATCTGCTTCCTTCGTTAGCAATAAATCAAATAAATCGTCTAAGTTCTTAATCAGCTTGACGTTAAGATCGACCTCGTCATTATCCTCTATGTAAGCTTGTTCATAAAGGTCATCTTCAACATATTTTCTAGCGGTTTCATCTTTGGATAAAAAATCACACAATACTTGGCTTTTGATATGAAAAGTAATAGTTGTTCGGCCATCGCTCATGCAATGCACACTCCTTTTTTTTAAGTGATATTTGTGATAAAAGAGGCTTATATTGATGGTGCGTTTATCCATTGATATTATATAGTTTAACCATGCATTAGTATATAACGTGCTATTCATTTAATAAAGATCATTGAATGTCATCACACTGGGTTACGATGCTTTCTAGTTTTGTTCAGCTGAAAATTTGACATCCTCTAAGATGGGGTTTCCTAAACGTAAAATCAGCAACGAGCATGCTTATTCTATTATTCTCAACGTCAAAACCTTTAGCTAGACTTTTATCACAATACGATATTAATAACCTCAAAATACTCGTAAATATGATCAAGCACTTAATGTAATGAGACGCGTTTCAGAAATGATGTTTACCAAGCCTACTAAGATTTGCTTAAACTCAATGGGTATTTTTGGACATTTTTGATGGTATCGTAAATCTGTTTAATCTCCACTTGATTTGTTTTGTTAATCTTATCAATTTATAACATCTGTTACAATACTTTTTTTTGACCTCGGTGTATCGGAATGATTTGTGACTTTGATGATCTCACATCATTTACAAGTTTACAGTGCCTATCTCAGGCGTTCCAACGACATTCCCACGTCCACACACAATTGGAAGTCGTCCCTCGACAACCGGAAAGAACTGACCTCCAAAAAGCATTACGCTCAACGTCTCTTCTGAAGACATTCACAAAGATACCACACCTGGTTAGGCACCCATGTAAACACTGAACTGCACCCCAAATATTGGACATAACCAAAACCAATAGAAAGGGTGCGGTTTTCATATGGCAAAGTACAGTGTAGCATTTAAGCAAGAAGTCGCACGATATTGTTTAAAGAGAGGACCGGCAGCATCCCGAGCTGAACGTTGCGTAGGAAACAATCACCAGCAACCAGTCTGAATCAAGTCATCAAACAGCCTTCATCAGAACTGCGCCTGCTCAATCAGGTTAAACAGCCTTTTGTTCAAATAGATTTTTTCTCTGCCTACTTTTACAGAAGTCAAGAAACCTGCTTTTTCGAGCTCCATCAAATAAGAAGACGCTGTTTTTCTCGTTACCCCGACATGTTTTTCTACATCGTTAATTTTCGTGTAGACCTCGTAAAATATGACATCAACAAGCTCTTTGGAGTAAATTTTCGGAAGTCGTGTTCTCACCGCTTCAATCATTTCTTCGATCAAGTCATCGATATCCTTCATGATTTTCAAGGTGTTAAGGGATGTTGCTCTGATGCCTTCCAACATGAACACTATCCAAGCTTCCCACTCGCCTTGATCTCTTACTCGCTGTAAGCCTTCATAGTAATCTAACTTATGGCCATTGATATACGAACTCAAGTACAGAATCGGTGTATCCAGAAGCTTTTTCAACACCAAAAACAGAATATTCAGTATTCTACCAGTTCTTCCATTTCCATCATAAAACGGATGAATGGATTCAAATTGATAATGAACAATGGCCATCTGTATCAATGGATCGTGTCTTATGTCATCTGAGTTGATGTATGTTTCTAGATTGGTCATTAAATCGACGATTTCACCGTGGTTTGTAGGGGGCGTGTACACGACCTCTTGTGTGCGTTCATTTTTCAGTACTGTTCCTGGTGTCTTTCTTATCCCCGCATCGTTTTCCTCGATGATCTTTTGAATTTCAATCATCGTATTCGTTGAAATGAAGCCGTTGCGCTTAACGAGTTCGTAGCCTCTCCATAAGGCCGACCTATAATTGACGAC
>PWME01000229.1 GCA_003559235.1 Mollicutes bacterium
CGTCGAAAACCTGCAGAAAATCGCAGTGGATAACTTTGTCATTTACCGGATGGAATTGTGCATCCTGAAGAATTACATTGTATTTTTTACCGTCAATGTCAAGGTTTACAATGCATGAATCAGGTGTGTAAATAATGTCTTTAAATGCCAGTTCGTGGAGTGAGAAAGCAATTTGCTTTTCACCTCCATAAAGCACACAGGGAACCAACCCCTGGCGGCGCAATGCCTTAGCATCTTTTTTCCCTACGTTCTCCCTGAGAGAACCGCTCACAGATACTTTTTTCATTTGTTGTTGATATTTAGATGAATACTATGGGAGTTGCCTTATGCAAAACCGGCTGCAAAGGTAATGCTTTACAGCCGGTTTTTTGCAATATTTTTTATTAAAATGATCAGAGAATAGTAGTGAATTCAAAGTGGGTGCTTATTGACTCATGATTATTTACCCGTTTGATAACATCGGCAAATAATTTGGCAGTAGAAAGTACTTTGATTTTGCTGCTTTCCATATTTAAGGGGATTGTATCGGTAACAATGAGTTCATCTAAATAGCTTTTTTCAATACGATCGTAAGCTTTCCCTGAAAGGATAGGGTGTGTGCACAATGCCCTCACGGAACTGGCACCATTGTCGATCATCGTTTTTGCAGCTCTTGTAATTGTACCTCCTGTATCAATGATATCATCTACCAGAACCACATCTTTATCTTTTACATCTCCGATAAGTACCATTCTTTCTACCTCATTGGCCTTGATCCTTTGTTTGTAGCAGATCACCATTTCGCAATTCAGGAACTTGGCGTATGCACCTGCTCTTCTGGTACCGCCTGTATCGGGCGATGCCATTACCAGGTTGGGAAGATTAAGGCTTTTTACATAAGGGACAAAAATGGATGATGCATACATGTGATCAACCGGTACGTCGAAGAAGCCCTGTATCTGGTCGGCGTGCAGGTCCATGGTAATTACTCTGTTAACTCCTGCTGCTGTAAGTAGATTGGCAATGAGTTTTGCGCCTATGGGAACCCGTGGTTTGTCTTTACGGTCCTGACGGGCAAATCCGTAATAAGGGATTACTGCAACCACCTGCTTTGATGAGGCACGTTTGGCAGCATCAATCATAAGCAGTAATTCCATAAGATTGTCGGAGGGGGCAAAGGTACTTTGTACAATAAATACATCACTCCCCCTGATGGTTTCTTCGAAAGAAGGCTGAAACTCCCCATCGCTGAACTTGGCAACAATTTCATTTCCAAGTGCTTTCCCGTATTCCTGGGCAATTTTTTGTGCAAGATAACGGGATGCGGATCCGGAGAAAATATTCACTTTGTAGGACATGAAACAGTTATTTAAATGATTTACAATCAATCAGGCACAAAATTAGAAAATTATAACTATAATAAAACCCCTGTAAAGGGAAAATACATTTTTTTTTGCCATACAGAAATAATGTATAAATTTGCACTCACTAAAAAATGTTCATTACATGCCCGGGTGGCGGAATTGGTAGACGCGCTGGTCTCAAACACCAGTGATAGCAATATCGTGCCGGTTCGATCCCGGCCCCGGGTACAATAACAGAAAGCCCACTGAATTTAAGGGGGCTTTCTGTTTTAATCTTAATACTATAAAGCCAGGTTAATTGCTATCATCCCTGAAGGTATCTATTTCAGTTTTTTTATGTAGCATCTCGCCCTATTATGTTGCCGCGCTTCATAACCTGCCCGCAATTGCTGTATTTTATGGTTGATCTCAAGTTCAACGGTGGTTTCTACCTGCTTTATTTTTGAATAAAAGTTTATCGGATTTTACTGAAGATGAGTGCATGAACTCCTTTGTTCTGATAATCTGGTCTTACTCCTATCAATACCTTATCATCTCCAATAAAATTTAACCAACCAAATTGCATATACAGAGATTCACGTTCCATATTGTCAGGTGATTAATAATTTCCGCAATACGCCCAATAATATTATTCTCTGAGAAAGCCAGCTCGTATCGTTCTTCGCCATGCTCAAATGCAGGATTTATTTCCTTTGGAAGGATAGAGAGCCGGTTACTGTGAATAGCAGAAATATAATACTTACCACGTTTAATAAAGATCGTCAGGAAATTTTAAGAAGAGGGTAATATCTTTTGATGGGTAACCTCTTTTATACTAAATTCCATAGCTGTTTTTGGTGATTACAGATAAATAATAAAGAGGGTTCAAATGAAATGTACAATATTTTATATTACGTTTTGCAGAATTTTAATTGCATTACAGGGAGTTAATAAATTTATTATCCGGAGTTTCTTTTTTGCAAGTTAAGAATACCGTATTTTTGAAATGAGTATAAACCATTTATTCTTTACAGTTTAATGATAGGTTAAGATTCAGGATAATAACATCATAAAAAATCATTTATTATGAAAAGTAGATATTCTCTCCATTTAGGAAAACCTTTCGGAATCCAGGTATCAGTTCATTGGACCTTCTCTTTACTGATCGTATGGATTGTAGTGATAAGCATTAATCGTGGATTAGCAACTGATCAGATACTGATGCACATCCTTTTTATATTTGCATTATTTGCCTGTGTGGTGTTGCACGAGTTCGGTCATTCACTGGTGGCCATAAGATTCGGAGGGAAAGTTGAAAGTATTACTCTTTTGCCCATAGGAGGTATGGCAAACATGTCGAAGATGCCAGAAAAACCACGTGAAGAATTCCTGGTGTCGGCTGCTGGTCCGGCAGTAAATGTGGTTATTGCAGCCCTACTTTGGTTGTATATTGCATTTGCTCATCCTGTTGGCATTGAAGAAATGGAATTTGAAACCATTACACTGAATAACTTTCCTATAATGCTGCTTGCTGCCAATCTTTTTATTGTTGCATTTAACCTGATACCGGCTTTCCCCATGGACGGCGGACGACTTTTCCGGTCGGCACTTTCCATTAAAATGAGCAGGCTCAAAGCCACTCAAATTGCCAAAGACATCGGGCAGGTTTTTGCTGTTATTTTTATTGTTGCCGGATTATTTATTAATCCTTTCCTTATTATTATCGGTTTCTTTGTTTTGTTAGGAGCCAAGGGCGAACACGAAATGATCAAATACCAGGATATCCTGAAAAACTATACCGTTGAAGATGTACTTAAAAAGGATTATGCCGGTCTGGGTGCAGAAGATACCCTGGGAAAGGCAGCAGAAGAACTTGTGCATATCTCCGACCGCGGCTTTGTGATTACGTCTGATGGCAGTTATGCCGGAATCCTTACTCGTAATGACCTGGTAAAAGGACTGAGTACACATGGCCGTGATGGTCAGGTAAAAGAAGTTATGAGCAAGGATCTGGAAAGTGTAGATGCTGAATTGCCTCTTTTTGAAGCTTACATAAATCTGCGTAAAAGTCGTCTTGAGATCGTACCTGTTATGAAAAACGAAGAATTTGCAGGCATCCTCGACCTCGAAAACGTAAATGACTTTTTGCTGATTCAGAAAGCGATTCAATAATTGAATAACTCATCCGTGGGAATTCATAATAATAGAAGGATTATTTTAAGAACTTTGCATAGTTGATATTTTGAAAGAGTTATTATCAGATTCATGCGCCTGAAGTATATCTGCAACTCTCATCGGTTAATGCTAAAGTTTAATCACAATTTAAAATATATTTAAAAATGACAGGAAAAACAGGAATAAAATGTAAGATGTTGCTTATGGCAATGGTTTTATTGCTATCTGTGCAAGGTATTTCACAGGATTCACCAGAAAGGGTTGAACCTCCCTTCTGGTGGGCAGACATGTACCACAAGGAACTGCAGATTATGGTTTATGGTGAAGATATCGGGCAAACCCGCGTTAAGATCGATCACCCCGGTGTGAAACTCAAGGAAGTAGTAGCAGTGGATAGCCCCAATTACCTGTTTCTTTATCTTGACCTTACCGATGCTCAGCCCGGAAGATTTGACATTGAATTTATCAGCGGCAGAAGAACCCGATATACCTATAATTACGAGCTTTTACAAAGGAAAGAAAATGCCCGTTACCTTCAGGGGTTTGACAATTCCGATGCCATTTACCTGCTCATGCCCGATCGCTTTGCCAATGGCAACCCTGCACTGGACAATCTTCCGGGCATGCTCGAAAATGTTGATCGTACCAATCCCGATGCACGTCAGGGGGGCGATATCCAGGGTATCATTAACAACCTCGATCATATTGCAGGAATGGGTTTTACGGCCATCTGGATCAATCCGTTGCTGGAAAATAACCAGCCACGCTATTCGTATCATGGTTATGCTACAACCGATTTTTACAATATCGATGCGCGGTTTGGCGGCAACGAAGATTTTGTGCGCCTTGTAAGGGAAGCTGAAAATAAAGGGCTTAAAATAATCAAGGATAAGATATTCAATCACTGCGGACATCATCACTGGTGGATCAAGGATCTGCCAACCTCTGACTGGCTAAATGAATGGGATGAGTTTACCCGCACTTCCTATCGCATGACCACCATCGTTGATCCACATTTTGCGGTAGCGGATTATAAACGCATGATGGATGGCTGGTTCGACACCAATATGCCCGACCTGAATCAGCGTAACCGCCTGCTTGCACAATACCTCATACAAAACAGTGTATGGTGGATTGAATATGCCGGCATACATGGAATCCGTATGGATACACAACCCTATGCCGATAAGTATTTCATGGCCGATTGGGCTGCTTATGTATTGGCTGAGTACCCCAATTTTAATATCGTAGGTGAATCATGGAGCGGGATTCCGGCACTCACCAGCTATTTTCAGGGGGGAAGAGTGCAGCACGACG
>PWME01000241.1 GCA_003559235.1 Mollicutes bacterium
CGTTCAAAGTTTTCACCCTTTTTGCGTAAAGCAATGCCATAGGCAAAGTTAGTTAAGGCATTTAAAGGATGGGCATTGTTTTTTACATTTATTGCTTTAACGATGCCTTCAAGGGCTTCCTTGGTGGCATCCTTTTCAACATACAAAAATTCATCGCCACCCATCCGATAGATTTCGCCACCACGGTCTTTGGTGGCGTGTTTTATTGCCCTAACGAAACGCTTTATCACTGCATCGCCTTTGTGGTGGCCTAAGGCGTCATTAATGCGCTTGAGATAATTTAAGTCAAACATGATAACGCCATTCGCGTTGTTATCTCGGTTCAAGGCTTCTAAGGATTGTTCAAAATGGTTTCGATTATACGTTCCTGTCATGGTATCCGTGCGACGCGCGATATCAATTTCATGCATCAACTTTACCGTTTCAGTTTCATCATAAAGCAATACCAATGTACCCTCTATCCCAAGCCTTTCAACTGGGAACGCTTGGATTTTTTGATTGATGTAACGCTTGGACGGATCAATGGTTTCGTTTTGTAAGGCATCAAAGCTCTCAAACAAAACAATACCTTGTTTTGAAGCAAGGGTTTCAAAGGTACGCAAGTCATCAATCAAGGCAATCTTTATGTTCAAATCGCTTTCAATCGATTGTGAAGCATCAACTCGTTCACCACGCTCATTAAAAAGCAACGTCATTTCCCGCATATGCGAAAGCATATAGCGATGACTTGATTCTAACAATGCCAAGTCACTATCGTTTTTATACATAATAAAATACAGCGCAAGCGTGACCAATGCGATAAACAAAAAGGTTGGATCAAGGCGCATCGTATATACAAATACATGGATAATGTTTATGGTCAAACCAAATACGATGCTCGCCATAAAAACCGTAAAAAACAATCGATAGCGCGATGCATGACGCTTAAGATATAAATGACCAATTAAATGCCCAAAAGCAACCAATAAATACGTATACGCAAGGGCTGTATGCATGTAGAAAAACACCCCTGGTTGCGCCGCTTTAAAATCCATTAACGCAACGTTCTCAACAAGGGGTATTTGCATGTATTGCATGTGGATGGGGTTGGTTAAGGCCATCACGATGTTTATAAGTATGAACATTACTGACAAGCGGATAATAAAGGTCGGTATAGCACGCGATGAAAACAAAAAGACAACCTGAAAAATCATCACCGATAAAAAGAATACGGTTGGGTAAATAAGGATGGATGCATAGTAAACATCAAATCCCGCTGTAAATACATTTTGTAAGATAATGAGTACACCCCAACTGAATGTGCCCATCGCTAAGTAACGAAGCATGCGATACTTTGCGATGTTTTTTACCTCTGAAAGTCTAACAATTGGAATATGAATCATCCAAACAATTGTGAGTAATACCACCCATAAGATCCCTGTCATTATGCATTCACCTTCATCATTAAAAGGATTATTTATATCTACTATACTTCTTCTAAGACCGAATACAAACTGCTAAAAATAATAATTCATACGAAGTCTTTAACAATGTCCATAACATTTCTACCATAAAGCATCGTTTAAGTATGCTTACAATACATGAAAAAAGGGATGGTTTCCTCAACGGCGTGCAAATGCTCATCCCCTTTTGGCATGGCAATATCCAAATCAAGCATACCACACGTCTATAAGAATAACAAGATTGCATAATATGATTAACGGTCGCTTTATTCAATCCCTTTCATTAGTTCAATTAAACTTCGATAAAGCTTTTCTTTAAGTGATTTAAAGCGCTTAACATTAAGACGTGCTGGAAAATCACTAAACATATAAAGGCTACGATTAACCTCCAACTGAATCCATGGCTTTTGCGTTTTTGCATGCATATAACGAATGATATGACCCCCTTGAAATGGATCATTAATTAAGACAGTGTTCTCTCCAAAGTGCCTTTCTAAAATGGTCTTGAATGTATGCATCAATGGCATTGGTGCTGTTAAATCCTGTGCGTTCGTTTGACTATTCGCACCGCCATTACTAATGCACAGCATTGGGCGCAGCGGTTTTTCGTGATCAAAAGGGTCTTTATCTAACATACTATGGCAATCAATACCTAGGCGTTTTGATTGAATCACATTTGTGAGTGTTTCAAAATACGGCGTATAGTATGTGTCTAACCACGTCACTTGATTTGCAGTATCAGGGAATTTTTTCCATACTGATGCATTGAAAATGGTGTGGGTTTTAAAGACACCGTCAGGGTTATTCGGCGGTAAATCATCATGATGACGGTTTAAATCCAAAAAAGCGCGGGCATAAGGAAAGCGTACAACCTCAAAATCTTTAAATTGATACAACTTCATTGTGTACGCATCGCCATCTGCGATGCGGTGCTTACGATTAAGCAAAAAACTGTTTCTTGCATTGCGAGGAATTTTGGTTCCACCATGCGGGATGGATAAAAGAATCGGTAAGCGCGTTTTCATAATTGCTTTCCTTTGGGTTTTACCGCAATAGCGTCGCCATCGCGTCTTGTGTCGGCAACCCCAATGGCCGTATAACCGTTTTTCTTTTGGGGAAGTTCAATGGCTTGTACACAGCCAAGATAAAAGCTATAGGGACCGCGGGCTTTCATGTCAAACCCTAATGCCTCAAATCGATCCTTAATCAAATCATCAAAGCGCGCCTCTTCAAGTTGCATCTGCTTGCGTGCGCTCGTATGAAAGCGTGGCTTTTCGATGGCTTCTGCCAACGATTCATCAAAATCTAAGTAGCGCACTAAAACTTGTGCCAGCGCTGTTGAAATGCGTTCACTGCCGGGGCTCCCTAAAACGCATATAGGCTTCCCGCGTTTTGCGATGATGGTTGGGGCAACGCTGCTAAAGGGACGGTTGCGCGGAAGTAAAAAGTATGGGTGCGTACGATCTTTTATCGCAAAAGCACTCATGTAATTATTATAAAAGAAACCATGTGGATGATTCACCCGTTTAGCGCCGAACACGCGTTCAATAGATTGTGTAACGGCGACGATATTCCCTTCTTTGTCAACGACATTAAAGTGTGTGGTTTCTCCAGACGAATTAATGGGTACATCATTTTGTTGTTCAAACGATGATACAATGCGTTTAATCAGTTCATGCATTGTTTTCGCATGCTTTAAATCGGTCATGCGTTCAGGTACTTGCTGGAAATAAATATCCGGGTTTTGTGGCATTTTGGCGCGATCACGCAAGGTTAATTGAAACGAAAGCGCGATAATGGCGTTTCCTAGCGGTGTATCTAGATTGATTGCGTCTTTTTCAAATGCGTTTAAGATTTGCATGATTTGAATGAGCACACGGCCGGCGCCAGGGGGTGGGAACGTAATGAGTCTAAATGCGCGATATTTCCCTTCAATGACTGCACGTTCTACGGGTATAGGTATTTGTAGGAAATCTTCTGTTTTTAACCATCCGCTACGTTCATGCATATCTTTGATAATATCTTTGGCAACTGAACCAGTATAAAAGTCACGCCATCCAGCGCTTCCAAGCGTTTCGATACATTTAGCAAGCTCAGGTTGAACCAACGTTTCCCCTTCACATAAAGGCCTTTGATTGTGAAAGAAACGTTTTGCAATCAATGCGTCTTCAAAGAGTACAGATTGATGTTTTTTAATAAGACTAGCAAGCAGCGCTGAGACAGTAACACCTTCTAACGCCAGTTTTTTTGCCCCTTCAAGACATTGGTCAAAGCTAAGGGTACCATAGCGATCATGCAAATACCCAAAGAATGCGACCGTTGAAGGAAGTGTAGAGGCTTTTAAGCCAACGTAAATGTGTGTCTTTTTGGCATTGCTTGGTTGATAATGATAAGGCGCAAACGAAGACCCATCGAGCGCAAAATAGCGGTCTTCTTTGGCATGGTATATCAAGGCCATCGATTGACCACCTAACCCTGATGCTTGTGGTTCTGATACACTTAAAGCGTATGCGACAGCGGTCGCAGCATCAAAAGCATTGCCACCGCGTTTTAATATCTCAACGCCAATGGCACTTGCATAATCTGATTGGCTTGAAACCATGCCACCGCTGCCGCGCATCGATGGTGCTCTGCGCGTTTTCATCGCAAATCTCCTTGAGCACGCGCAAGCAAAAACTGTGCAATGAGCATCGTTTTTTGAATCAGTTCGACACGACTAATCGATTCATTGGGTGTATACAGTGCTTTAGAACTTGGCGCAAGTCCGCAAATAACGGGTACGTTTTTCGGAATTTCACCCGCAGCGGATGGTAAAATGGTGGATTCAGTTTTTACGGGAATCGACCATGAGGCACCGATGCTTTCAAAGCTTTTAATCAGTGCGGTTTGTGCGGCGGTTTTAAGCAATGGCGGGCGCACTTCTACGGTTTCTATGTAAGTCTTAATGCCGTGCGCTTTTAGATTGAAATGCTTGCGGACTTCGGTTTCGATTTTGCGGGCTAACGCCATATCAATAAACGTCAAGACGACGCTTACTTCAAGACGGTGTGGCAAGAGTGCATGATGTCTTGTTGTATTGAGTGATTGGATCCCAATATCAAACGTTGCATGCGAACTCGCAAGCGCGCGCACTTCAGTCAATTTTTTCACCATGACATCAACCATGTTTTCACGAAGTTGTTTTGCGCCAAGCCGTTCTGGTTTGCCTTCTGCGACAATATGGATTTTCATTGAACCGCGACGTTGTAACACTAACCGATTTTCTTGGTGGGAGGGTGCCAAAACAAATACTGCTTTTGCCTGTTTTGCCAAAC
>PWME01000216.1 GCA_003559235.1 Mollicutes bacterium
ACGGCATCTTCCAACGAATTTTTTACCAAAAGTGGTGTATTTTTTCCAATGACTTCTTCACAATAAAGACCGTGGCCTAAAGCATCTTCTGCACCTTCTTGATAAGGATTCTCCGTATTGCGACTACGCGTAAAAACTTGCATTGAGTGTTTTGTTAAACGCATGATAAGCGCGGCAGGCACATCCAATAAGTCTTCCGATGCATCGAGAATCTTTTGCCATTTTTTGCGCAATTGATCCAAGGATGCCTTTGATATTGAAGGTTGCATAAACACGCGCTCGTGTTTATGTTCTGAACGAATAAATACGTTTGTTTCATCCATTAAAACCACCCCAATAATTATCAATTATTTCATGTATACCAAAAATATTTACGATACCTCTTAATTACATCAACAATAGCCTTCAGATGCCTTTGGCAAAATCTGATGCAGTAATGGTTAACTTTATTATATACGAAATGTCAATTTTGTTTGTGCATAATCGCCTTACTAAATCGCTTTATTTAACCGGTGAATATGTTTTAAAACATGCGCTATTGATTCCTTGTCTCTTATTAGATTATAGTGATTGGCGACGTGTGTAGCGATGGTTTCAAACACCCGAGCGCTTTTAAAAACCGACTGCGCCATCGCATCAATTGAACCATCCGTATAGGTTTCTAAAAACGCTTTATACGTCGCTTCATCGCAATAATGCTTTAACCACTTCCCATATTTCCCAACATTGATAGCCCGCCCATGTAAGGTGGTGCAATACCAAGTCATCATGGCCACCAACGCTTGACGAACGTGTACTTCAAGCATGCTTTTTGCATAAGGTATTTCATCACGCACAAGACCTTTCATAACATTCGTTAAGCACCAATAAAAATTATTTTCCACAAAATCAAACGTATCTTGATTGGGCACCTCAAAGTAATAGTCTTTTTCTGTTGGTTTCGACAGTTTCAGCGTATTGGATTTATCATATAACACTATCGATAGAGAATCCGCGTTTTGCGCGTCAAATTCAGCATAATTAGAAAAAGAAAAATCGATTCTTGTGTCGTCTTTAAACAACACCAAAACCGCACATCCACGCATATCATCATTATAAAAGAGTCGTTCTCCTTTTGAAGGATTCACTTGTTTCATCGCAACCGAACCAAAGGGTTCTAACCATGATAAATCGTTTTTATATTGCGTGTAATCATCAACCAACATGTGAACATCATAGTCACTGTAATCATCAATTTTTGCATGTGGGTTTGCCCGTGAACCATTTAAAATAATGGCTTGCACACGTTTGTCTTTAGAAAAAACCGCAACCACGTTCTTTAACACATCATCATAGCGATGCTTTAAATGTGTAAACACCTTATCGTCCACCAAAAATACATACCAATAAAATTGCGCCTGCTAAGGCTATACCAAAGCCTTCAAAGGTAAACCGTTCTACTGTACCCAAGCCAACAAGCGATGCCAACCAGCCACCAACGAGTGCGCCCAATAGGCCAAGTAGAATATTACGAATCAACCCACGTTTTTGTTTTTTCATAATAATAGATGCGACCCAACCAACCAAACCACCAAACAGAAGCCATAAAAATACATTACCCATGCTAACACCTCGATTGAATATAGATTTAATGATTCTTTGCTTTACGGTATCCAAGCACAATCACAAACATGATGAGTGTCGCGATAAAAAGGACAACACTGACGGCATACGCACGAATGCCTAATGCCACAAACGTTAAGATAAATAATAACACCGTCGTCACATACGCAAAATAATCTAACACATTGTAGCGAATTGATAATAAAAGTGAAACGCTTCCTAACGCCAATATAATGATGATTTCTGGGGGTAACATCTGCCTCACCTCGATTGGTAAACAGTCAATTCATTATACCATACTGTAACCATATAAATTTTATTGTTTCCCCTTGCTAAGCAACCATTGTTGTGTTACCATTAACGTATACTCTAATGCGTATATGTGCATGGTGGTGATAGTATGGAAATGTTAACACGCTTTTTTAAAGCCGCATCCGATCCAACACGATTAAGAATTCTTGCCCTGCTTGGCACGCAAGACTTTTGTGTATGTGAACTCACTGACATTTTAGGTTTATCGCAACCAAAAGTTTCAAAACATCTTGCAAAATTGCGCGATTTAGGGTTTGTATCAACACGGCGCGATGCACGCTTTGTGCGTTATTACTTAAGCCTTGAAAACGAACCCATTAAAGCGGTTCACGATGCCTTGCTCGCGTACCGTGATACGCATCCACAACTCAAAATGGATGCGATGAAAATCCCATCGTGTTTGGTAAAGTAGCCGAACCATAGAAAGGATATACCCTTTATGATTTTTGATTTTATCGTTGAATTATTGCTTGATGGTTTACGCTTTTTGCGTGATTATGCCCTCTATCCAGCAGGCACGTTTTCCTTAATGCGCATTGTATCTTTGTTTATCGCCTTTTCAATCTCGGGCGCAATGGTCGTGTTTTTATCACAAAACGCTGTGCTAAAAAACCTTGGCCCAAACGCAAAACGTTTACAAGCGTACAGTGTTGCCTCCGTATCAGGGATGATTTTGGCGGTATGTTCATGTTCGGTATTGCCGATGTTTGCAAGCATCCGTAAAAAAGGCGCGGGCTTAGGACCTGCGATTGCCTTTTTGTTTTCAGGGCCTGCCATCAATGTACTCGCCATTACCCTTACATTCACCGATTTAGGACCAGACATAGCATTCGCGCGCATCATTGGTGCCGTAATCCTCGCGTCCTTGATTGGCTTCACAGTGTTTTTTGTCTTTAAAAAACAAGAAACATCCCAAGGAAATGGCAACTTTGCCCTTGATGAAACTGAAAGTGGCCTTAATAAGTGGCAAACCGCATTATTCTTCGCAACCTTATTCGCCATGCTCATTTTCGGCGTTTACCGTCCGCTTCCTACATTAATCTTTGCAGGATTATTACTATTACAAATTATTGTCTACTTTAAAAAAGAGCCATTGCTTGCGTGGGGACGGGAAACGTTAGATCTTGCGAAAAAGATTTTGCCGTTATTTTTGGCTGGGGTGTTTTTCGCAGGTATCTTGTCATCGCTTTTAAGTGAAGATGCCTTAACACGTTTTGTTGGGTCTAATACATTGAACGCCAACTTTATTGCATCAATCCTTGGGGCATTCATGTATTTTGCGACACTAACTGAAGTTCCCATTGTAAGTACATTGCTGAATACAGGCATGCACCGTGGCCCAGCCGTTGCTTTGCTTTTAGCGGGACCTTCACTCAGTATTCCCAATATGATTGTTATTGCAAAAGTCATTGGCGTTAAACGCACGAGTCTTTACATTGCGTTGGTCGTACTTTTCTCAACATTCGCAGGATTAATCGCTGGCCTTGTCTTTGGCTGGTTTGGATAAAAATATTGATGTAAAGGAGAGCATTTATGATTATTAAAGTTTTAGGAAAAGGGTGTAAAAACTGTTCGCGTCTTGAAGACAATGTAAACATCGCACTCAAAGAAACAGGCATTGATGCAACGGTTGAAAAAGTTACCGATTTAGATGCCATCATTGAACACGGCATCATGAAAACCCCTGGACTTATCATCGATGATACGGTCATTTCTCAAGGAAAAATTTTAAGTCCAAACAAGATTCAAGCCCACCTAACAAAATCATCATAATAAAACGCCGCGAAACTGCGGCGTTTTTTTGCGTGGTGTCAAAAGGTGGTCAAAGTTTTAACTATATATAATTTGAGTCACTTTACCTTATGATACACGAACTTGTATTGATCAAGTTGATAATCTTTTATTTTTTTATATTTTTCTTCTTTAGCTGGCTTTTTTTGATTTGATGTAGCATCTACTAGAATTTATTGCATATATTGATAATCAGCATACTCGCCTAATGAAGCCATTACAAGTGCATGTCTAAAATATATAGCATGTTGGCTAATTAATTATGCATTTAATTCATAATTATATTGTTTTAAAAACAAAAGTGCAAAAAGAGATATCGTTCTTGTATTTCCTTCTCTAAATGGGTGTATCTTCCAGATGTTTGCAATCATTCATGTTTTGAGTACCTAGAATCTACAATTTCTCATTGCTTAATTATTTTTCGGTGCATTGTATACTCAACACTTTGACCGTTTAAAATAGGTTCTTCTTTATAAATATCAATAACTCTTGGTTTACCAGTCCATTCATAAACATTCTCAAATAACTTTTGATGTATTTTAAAGATATCTTTTGAAGACTCAATCAAAAATGAATGCCTCAAAATGAAAGTGATACCTAGATTTGTCATCCGATTCTCAAACTCGTCAAGTTTATCTTTATCTTTAATATTTACTTTATTAATTAGAACATCACTATTTTTATCAATGTATGGATCTTTCATTATAAATTTCTTCCCAATGCAAATACTGCTGTTTCATAATCAATAAGTTCTTGAGCATAAAGGCTAATGATTCGGTTTGCATAGGCGGAAACTTCTTTACCTCCAGTTAAGTTGATTGCTTTAGAAAGGGTTTCGATTTCTTTGGACTTCTCTTTACTAGGTAGCACAACTTCAAAAGGAATGCCTCTTTTTGCCGCAATTTGCTTTAAATACATATTAACTGCATAAGATAAAGTAATGCCTAAATCATGTAGAATAGATTCAACATTTACTTTAAGTTCATTAGGTACCCTAACGTGAACGACTTTGTTTTTCATTGTA
>PWME01000196.1 GCA_003559235.1 Mollicutes bacterium
ACGCGAGCTGGGTTCAGAACGTCGTGAGACAGTTCGGTCCCTATCCGTCGTGGGCGTTGGGAATTTGAGGAGAGCTAACCTTAGTACGAGAGGACCGGGTTGGACACACCTCTGGTGCACCAGTTGGGCTGCCAGGCCCATAGCTGGGTAGCTACGTGTGGAAAGGATAAACGCTGAAAGCATCTAAGCGTGAAGCCTCCTCCAAGATGAGATTCCCCATCAATTTAATTGAGTAAGATCCCTTGTAGACTACGAGGTAGATAGGCCAGGTGTGGAAGCGTGGTGACACGTGAAGCTGACTGGTACTAATCGATCGAGGACTTAACTTTTCATTAATACAGTATTATTCAGTTTTGAAAGAATAGCCTGGTGACGATGGCGAAGTGGTCACACCTGTTCCCATTCCGAACACAGAAGTTAAGCACTTCAGCGCCGATGGTAGTACATTGTGCGAGAGTAGGACGTTGCCAGGCTTCTTTCTTTAAATATGATAATTAAACCCTCATAATGGGCGCCGGCCTCAATAGCTCAGTTGGTTAGAGCACTTGACTGTTAATCAAGGGGTCCTAGGTTCGAGTCCTAGTTGAGGCGCCAGTTGGGCCCGTTGGAGAAGCGGCTTAACTCACCAGCCTTTCACGCTGGCATTCACGGGTTCGAATCCCGTACGGGTCACCAGACTGAACGTAAGAACTTACACGATGTGAGTTCTTTTTTTATTTGCATGATATTAATGTAAGCAACAAGTATGCATTTACACACTTGCTTTTCTTGACATGCGCACTATGTGTTGTACAATTAAACTATAAGAACCAAAAAAAATAGGAGGATGTCATGAAAAAGTTTTTGTTAGTGTTTTTACTTGGTCTTTTTGCATTTGGTATGTTTGCATGTGGTACGCGGGATGAAGAAGAGCTTACCAAAATCGCCCTTATTACCGACTATGGTGACATTGATGATGAATCATTTAACCAAGGAACGTGGGAAGGGATTTTGGCCTATGCAGAAGAGCATGATGTAGAAATTGAATATTTCCGTCCTGCAGCTGTCTCAGATGCAGACTACATTGACTCAATTAACTTAGCGGTCGAACAAGGCTTTGGTATTATTGTTACACCAGGATTCCTTTTCGAACAAGCGGTTTATACATCACAGCTTCAACATCCAGATGTAAAATTTATTTTACTTGATGCACAACCAGTCGATGAAGATGAAGGTATGCTTGTTGCTGACAACACATTATCGATTTTCTATAACGAGCATGAATCTGGATTCTTAGCGGGTTATGCTGCGGTTATGGAAGGTCACACTGATCTTGGATTCATGGGTGGTATTGCCGTACCAGCGGTTGTACGTTTTGGAATTGGATTTATTGCTGGGGCATACTATGCAGCACATCAAGAAGACATTACGATAAACTTCCCTGACAACCGTTATGATTATCTTGATACCTTCAGCGCTGGTCCTGCTGTTGAAACTCAAGCGGCTGGATGGTTTGATGGTGGCACTGATGTTATCTTTGCGGCAGCTGGTGGAGCAGGGCTTAGCGTTATGAGCGCTGCAGAAGAAGCTGAAGCATGGATGATTGGTGTTGATGTTGACCAATCAGGATTAAGTGATCGCGTCTTAACCAGTGCCATGAAAGCACTTGGAGAATCTGTACAGCTTGCCTTTGATGCATACTATATAGATGAAGCGTTCCCAGGTGGAGAAACTTGGAATCTTGGTGCTGAAAACGATGGTGTTGCATTGCCGATGGAAAACTCTCGCTTTGAAACATTTACCCAAGAAGACTATGATGCAATTTATGCATTGTTAGCGGATGAAACTGTAGAAGTTCCTGCAACGTATGATGAGCTTGTTGCATTCATGGATGACTTAGGTATTCTCGAATTATTACTTATTGAACAAGAAACTGTCGAGTAATCACGGCACGCAATCATTGACAACGTAGACAAACTGGAGGGAAGGCATGCCTTCCCTCCTTTCTTCTATCTATCTTACTTAAACGAGGTGTGATCAATGACATATGTCATAGAAATGGAATCGATCACCAAATCATTTCCTGGCATAAAAGCCAATGATAATATTGATTTAAAACTTCGCAAAGGTGAAGTGCACGCTTTGCTAGGTGAAAATGGTGCTGGGAAGTCCACCTTGATGGGGGTTTTATTTGGTTTGTATCAACCGGATGAAGGCTCGATCAAAGTGCATGATAAAACGGTCGACATAAGCAATCCCAACGATGCCAACGATTTAGGGATTGGTATGGTGCATCAACACTTTAAACTGGTAGGACGTTTTACGGTTTTAGAAAATATTATCCTCGGACAAGAAGATGTGCATCGAGGATTTCTTAAATATGATAAGGCACGAAAAAAAGTCGAAAGCATCAGTAAACAATATGGGTTGCACGTTGACCTTGATGCGTTGGTTGATGATATTTCGGTTGGCCAGCAACAACGTGTTGAAATATTAAAGGTGCTTTATCGAGATGCAGAGATATTAATTTTGGATGAGCCTACTGCATCGTTAACCCCACAAGAAATTGAAGAATTGATGGGTGTTTTACAACGATTCAAAAAAGAAGATAAGTCGATTTTATTCATATCGCATAAGCTTGAGGAAATACGGCGTATTGCGGACCGCTGTACGATTTTACGCAAGGGGAAACACATAGACACCGTAGAAGTGAAAAACACGACAAACGAACAGCTCGCAGAAAAAATGGTGGGTCGTAAAGTTGTCTTTAGCATTGAGAAACCCAAACCGAAAATAAAAGATCGAATATTATCGGTTGAAAATTTGACCGTTGTTAGTCCTGTTACTAAGAAAACCGTAGTCAATAATGTAAGTTTAGACGTTTCAGGTGGAGAAATATTAACCGTTGCAGGGATTGAAGGCAATGGACAAAGTGAACTAGTTTATGGATTAACTGGGCTTTACCCTATTCATGATGGTACGATAAAGCTTTTGGATGAAGATATAACCAATATGTCCATACGACAACGAGCAATAAAAGGCATTGCCCATATTCCAGAAGACCGCCAAAAACACGGTCTCGTTTTGGATTTTCCACTTGATTATAATCTCGCGTTACAGTCATATTATAAAGCGCCATTTCAACGCCGCGGTTTCTTAAACTTTGATGTCATCCGTGATCACGCCAACCGATTGATAGACCGTTTTGATATTCGTAGTGGTAGTGGTGCGGTAACAATTGTTCGGAATATGAGTGGTGGAAACCAACAAAAAGCGATTTTAGGGCGTGAAATTGATCGCAGTTGTGAACTGCTAATTGCGGTACAACCAACACGTGGTTTAGACGTTGGTGCGATTGAAGCCATTCAAAAAGAGTTGATAACCTATCGTGATGAAGGCAAAGCGGTTTTAATTATTTCATATGACTTAAATGAAGTTTTTACCATCAGTGACCGCATTATGGTTATGTATGAAGGAAAAAATGTTGGGGTATTAGATCCAGAATCAACTTCAGCTGAAACCTTGGGGCTTTATATGTCAGGATCGAAACGGAGTGAAACCTCATGAATAAGCTATGGAGCAGTGTACTCCATTCGATAGCCAAACGTCCCAACCGCATCAACGTAATCTCAAGTTTTGCGGCGGCGTTTGCAGGGATGTTGCTTGGGTTTGTATTAATGTTTATTGTTAGTCCTAGCGATTCATTTGGCGCATTTTTCAATATGGTCACAGGTCCCTTTCAAAGCATGAACCGAATTGGCATGGTCGTACGCTCAAGTGTACCAATCATGCTTACAGGACTTAGTGTGGCGTTTGCCTTTAGAACAGGTTTATTTAACATTGGTGCTTCAGGTCAAATGATGATTGGCGCTGTTATCGCAATTTATATCGGGGTTCATTGGGAATTTTTAGGATCATTTCATTGGATTGTTGGTATCTTTGGCGGTATTATTGGTGGCGCAATGTGGGGTGCTATTCCAGGGCTTTTGAAAGCCTTTAGAAATGTACATGAAGTTGTAACGAGTATTATGTTAAACTATGTCGCATTATATGTTGCAAGGCTCATGATTTATACATTTATGGAAGATACCCTGCGAGGTAGTTCTTTGCGTGTTGCACGTACTGCGCGGATTCCTGAGGGATTTTTACCGCAAATCTTTGGGGGAGCCCGTGTTGATATTAGTATCATCATTGCTTTGTTGGTTGCAGTGGGGATACATTTTGTGTTGAACCGTACAACCTTTGGGTTTGAATTAAAAAGTGTTGGATTGAGCCGACCCGCTGCACAATATGCTGGGATAAGAGAAAAACGTAGCGTTGTCTTATCTATGGTCATTGCAGGCGCTTTATCAGGGCTTGCAGGGGCGCTATACTTCTTAGTTGGTGACCGGCAATTCGGTTTAAGCGATGGTATTATTGAGTATGGCTTTACAGGGATTGCGATTGCCTTGTTAGCCTTAAGTGCACCACTTGGCGTTATTATCGCGGCGTTCTTTTATGGCGTTATTTATCGCGGTGGCTGGCTCATTCAGACGGTATATCGAGAAGAAATCATTGATATTATTATCGGTTTCATTATATACTTTAGTGCCCTTAGCTTATTTACAAAACAAGTCATTGCAAACTATTTAAGAAAGAAAACAAAGCGCGAAATTGAGATTGCCGAAAAAGAAGGTGATGTCTAATGTTTGAAGC
>PWME01000031.1 GCA_003559235.1 Mollicutes bacterium
ATTTCCAAAATTGTACAGGAAAGTGATGAACCGGTTTTTGTTACAAAAAACGGTTATGGATCTATGGTTTTAATGAGTGTTGAAGTCTATGAAAGAGAAATTGCTAAAAACCAAATTGTGAGAATGATTAATGATTCCTTGAAAGATATTGAAAAGGATGATTTGAAAACTGATGGACCAATGTTTATTAGTGAAATGAAAGCAAAGTATGGAAAGAAGTTATAAAATATTACCTAAAGCTAAAATAGATTTAGAGAATATTTTTCAGTATATAGCATTAAAGTTAGTTAATCCTGAATCTGCATCAGAACTAATCGAAAAATTCGAAGTTAAATTTAATGACATATGTAAGTTTCCTAAAGCATACCCATTGATAATAAATTCTAATTTAGATAACCATCGTTTGAGAAAGTCAATTGTAGATAACTTTATCGTTGTTTATTTATATGATGAAGGCAAAGAACTCATTAACATTGTTAGCGTAATCTATGCTAAGAGAGATTATATAAAGGATATATTATAAGTTACACCTAAGATTGTTACAAAGAGCAGTATCATAAATAGGTGCAACTATAGTTACCAACAATATAACAAAGAGGCTACACTATCTATTGTTTTAGTCTCTTGCGAGCACTAAAATTGTTTGAGCGAGAATTGTGATGCAGGAATAAACCTAACTACGTTTCAAAATACTAGCAAGTCACACACAAAACATAATACTGAGCCCATCTGTAATCGGTGGACTCTTTTCATGTTATGGGTATGAATGAAGCAGCAGTTTTTAGGCCGTGTTTTTTCAATAAGATTACCGATAAACGCAGGGTTGGCTACTATACCATTTTGATATGTTGCCTCATGGTACACACACAATCTGGTGTATAATGGCTGTGTAGGACATCATAACTAGGAGTGACGAAATGATAGATTTCAGAAGCGATACCGTCACAAAACCCACCGACGCCATGCGAAAAGCGATGTTTGACGCCGCGGTGGGCGATGACGTGTATGAAGACGACCTAACGATTAAAGAACTTGAGCGTCTCGCCGCAACGCTTACGGGCAAAGTAGCGGCTCTGTTTGTGCCAAGCGGCACGATGGGCAATCAGATTGCGATCATGACGCACACAGAACGCGGCGATGAGATCATCGTCGGAAAAAGCTCACACATTAAAACCTATGAAGTGGGCGCAGCCGCCGTTTTGTCGAACGTCAGCTACCAAGTCGTAAACGAAATACGAGGTGCTCTTGACCCTGAAGAAGTGCAAAAAGGCATTCGAGGGGAGGATATCCATTACCCAAGGACCTCGCTTATTTGCATGGAAAACGCGCACGGGAGCGGAGTTGTTTCCTCGCTCGAGTCGATGCAAGCGATTCATGATATCGCCAAAAAGCACGGCATACATACGCATTTGGATGGCGCAAGACTTTTTAATGCGGCTGTGCATTTAAACGTCACACCACAAGAAATAGCGCGGTACACTGATTCAGTCATGTTTTGTTTATCAAAAGGCTTATCGAGCCCTATCGGCAGCATACTCGCCGGATCGAAAACATTTATTCACCGAGCTCGGAAGTATAGGAAAATGCTCGGTGGTGGGATGCGTCAAGTCGGCGTCTTAGGCGCGCCGGGATTGCTCGCGCTTAAAGAGATGACAAAACGACTCTGCATCGATCATGAAAATGCCCAGTATTTGGCGCAAAAATTAGATGGTTTTAAGGCGTTTGACGTGGATTTTGATTCACTCGACATTAACATGGTCTTCGTCAAAACCTCTTTGGACCGAGACGATGTTGCACAGTACATGAAAAAACAACACATCATCCTCGGCGGCTATAAAGATGAATACATGCGCTTGGTGTGTCACAACGACATCACAAGACGTGATATTGATACCTTCATTGAAGCTATACACACGTATTTGCGTATGGATTAGTAAGAAACAGCGCTATATGAGATCTTGAAAACACTACATGAATAGGAAAAATGATACACTCGACAGTGAAGAGGACCATTAGGAGGGTATTATATGGTGGAAAGAATGACACTCAAGTTTCAAAAACTTCGCATCGTGACGCTTTTCGTTTGGGTCGTGATGCTTTCCCTTGGTCTTATATCGCGTGGTGTGATTTCACCGCTTGCATTTTGGATGCTGGCAATTGTGTTTATTGTGTTCTTTTCGATTGATGTGGTGTACTTTGTTGTTCGTGTGAGTGAAGCGCATTATGTGCACGTGACCCAAAAAGAAGTGATTATAAAAAGAGTGTTTCGGCGACCGAGGGCGTTGTTGATTTCGGATATTAAACTGATTATGCTCATTGAAAAGAGCGGGAAGGCTAAACGCATCATTGTATCCGATGGAGCGCACGCGATAGACATCCGTCATATCTACAAGATGTCAAAAGAAGCTATTTTAAGATCGATTAAGGGATCCGAAGGTTATCCGAAAGGCCTTGAAATTGATCGGATAAAAGGCATCTGGTAGATAATCGAGTTAAGCAACATGAGATACATCCAAGGAAAGGTCTTTGTGCTGTCAAAGAAACGTAGGGTAGAGCTTGCTGATTAGTTTCCCATTGCGTTGGTAACGTTTCACTAAAGGAGTAAAACAGCACCTCGACCTTGATACACCACCCATTGGGTGGTGTAATGTATCTGGAGGTGTTTTTTATGGGTTTTAAAATAAAGGAAGCACGAGCTGAATATAAACTAACGCAACAAGAGCTGAGTGATTTAACGGATATTCCGAAAAGAACCCTAGAAAACTGGGAATCAGGGAAGAGAAAACCAAGTCCATGGGTCGGGAAACTCCTAGCATCGTATCTTAAGCAGTACCCCGCCAATGAACGCGGCATTATCACTGAACGTAAAAACACCTATGATATTGATCAAATTAAACGCTTATTACTCCCCCTGGTAGATTTATATGATATTAAACTGATCATTCTATTTGGTTCGTATGCTAAAGGCACCGCAGATGCTTTAAGTGATATTGATTTAGCTATAGATGGCGATATTCAAGGCATGTCTTTTTTTGGATTGTTAGAGGATGTCAATCAGTTATTCGTGAAAGATGTGGATTTAGTCCACCTCAAAGAAGTCGATGTTAACTCCGGGATGATGGAAGCTACTAAAAAAGGGATTACGGTGTATACACGACCGTGATATAAAAACGCTCAAAATAATCTTAGCTTACATCAATAGGATAAAGAGCTATATGGAAACGGTAATGGGTGAAGATGCGTTCAATCATAATCCCTTAGTCGAAGATGCCGTTGTCTTTAACTTGCTCCAGATAGGCGAGTTATCATACAAGAAGTTGAGGAACTGCTCAGTACACTTGATTAGGTACACATGAAATCGATACTATTAGTTGTATCTAAGGAGGTTTCATAGGACCGTATCGTAAATATATGCAGTTAAGGGCGAGCTTCGCTTGTATGGTATAATATGTGGTATAAAAGACGAGGATGTGGTAATGTGAAACACCTGAAAATGAACAACGGATTGACGATTCCTGCGCTAGGTACAGGAACCAATACCTTTGGCAAAGAAAAGAATGAGTTCAATGCGAAAATCACCTATGATACCACAGAGCTTCGCTCTGCAATCGAACTGGGGTACCGGTTGATAGATACCGCGATTTTTTACCGAAATGAAGCGGTGATTGGCAAAGCGGTGAAAGAATCCAGCGTGGATAGAAGTGAATTCTTTATCACCACAAAAATTCCTGCTGAGAAAGATTACACCGAAACCGATGAGCGTGTGGCATATCATGTCAAACAGTCCCTTAAAGCGCTTGATATGGAATACATTGATCTCTATTTAATCCACTTTCCACTTGAAACGAACAAAGAGAACTTGCGCGTATGGAGAGTACTGGAATCGTTTGTTGATAAGGGCCTTATAAAATCAATCGGCGTGTCTAACTTTAACGAGGAACAACTGGCGTATTTAATTAAGCACGCCCGCATTAAGCCGGTGCTCAATCAGTTTCAATCCTACCCAGGCAAACACCAACAATCGTTAATCGATTATTGCAAGGCAAATGATGTCATACCTGAAGCCTATCAATCGCTTGCAAAGGTGGATGCTGAAACGAAAGATAAGTTGATAGAAATAGCGAAACCCTACCATAAAACATGGAGCCAAATCATTTTAAACTATCAAATTAGTGAGGGTTTAGTTGTCATTCCTAAATCCCATAGCAAAAAGCATCAATTTGAAAACATCGATGTGTTTGATTTTTCATTAACGAAGACAGATACAGAGGTAATTAAAAACATAAACGGCCATTAAGTGCACTAGTTGCACGTTGCATCGAGCCGAACCATCAATCGCTGCAACCGTTGACGGGTGCGGTTGCATGATGTGGCGTAAGGACATCCTTGTTTGAACAAGGTGTCTTTGAAGCGTCAAATGTAGTATAATGTGGTACAGACACTTGTCCGCGGGTGTCATGAAAAGAGGGGTCGTGATGAACGTTCTAAACTTTACATTGTATCAAGAACCTTTGGTTGATTCAGAAACAGCCTATGTGCAGCTTCAGATAGGCAAAGGTAAAAAGCAACAGCCGTCCATCTACATGGAAAGCCATGCG
>PWME01000004.1 GCA_003559235.1 Mollicutes bacterium
AGCACGTTAGGTTTGAAAAAAGTTGGCAGTGCAGTAAATAAGGCGGATAATGCCATCAATACAATCAACCCGAATAAAATAGGTTCTAAGATGGCAAATAAATGCAATGCCATATCAGGATCACCGAAGCGAAAACCAGTAATCAAAAAATAAAAAACCGTCAAAATAATGGCTGGCCCAAACGCCGCTATGGCGGTTGATAATGCTTTTTTTGCAATAACGTTTTTCATCGTGTCCTCCTGCAAAATGTTCTGTAATCATACGGTCTTCATTATAGTATGCACGCGTAAAGAAATCAACCGTAAAAAAAGCACACCGCGAAGGTGTGCATGTGTTAAAAAGCATAGTCTCATGTGTGATTTTCCACAATTTTTTTAATCGTTTCAAGCGGGATTTTAGGTTCGCGTGTTTCTGTTAATAATCCGTTAATCTCTTGTTCAATATCAGTGAGTTGGGTATAACAAACCCCTTGTACAATGGGGGATTCATAAAGCGCATCAAATACAGCTTTAAGACGTGCTTCAAAATCTTTGCCATTTGTGGCATTTGAATAGCCCCACCCTTCTTGATTGCCGTTTTGAAAAGAAATACCACCAAACTCGGTTATTAAGATGGGGGCGCCTTGATAGGCAAACCCTTTGTTTAATAACATCCGGTTTCCAGGCATGCTAGATAAGGTAGTATCCAGCGATTGATAACGTGCTTTTAGTTCATCATAATCTGCGGCATAATCATGAATGGTTAATAAATCTGTGCTGCCGTGTTCCCACCCATCATTCGACACAACAAGGCGGGTATCATCTTTTGCTTTGGTTAGATGATACATCGATTCCAAAAAGTGTACTTCTCGTTGGGATGAAATTAAGTTAGGCACACCCCATGATTCATTGATTGGCACCCAAGCCACAATGGATGGGTGGTTATAATCACGTTCGATGACACGCGACCATTCATGAATAAGGTTACGCATTGATTTAGACGAAAATTTATACACGGATGGCATTTCTTCCCATACGAGTAAGCCGTAGTGATCGGCATAATATAAATACCGTTCCTCTTCGATTTTTTGATGTTTACGAACCCCGTTAAAGCCCATCGCTTTTGTAAGTTTAATGTCTTGAATTAACGCCTCATCACTTGGCGCAGTCATCAAGGTTTTGGGATAGTACCCTTGGTCTAATACCAAGCGCATCATATAAGGACGATTGTTTAACATCACTTGGCCGTTTTCAATGGAAATCTTACGCATGCCAAAATACGATGTTACATGGTCTGTTGTTTTGCCGTTTTTTAGACGGATGCTAACATCATATAAGTGAGGATACTCAGGGCTCCAAAAACGGTTATCGCCTTGATCATTTAACTTTCCTAAGTAATGAACCGCTTCATAATAATCTTCATCAACGCGTTTGGATGATGTGCTGACTGTCTCACCTTTAAAGGTAATGGTGGTTTCAATTTCACACGTGCTATGTTGTGTAATGTAATAGCCTATTTTAACGGAATTGCTTAAAATGTCTGGGATGATTTTAAGCTTTTTAATATGCGTTTCTGGTAAGCGTTCAAGCCACACGGTTTGCCATATGCCTGAAGTGCGTGTATAAAAAATGCTTTCGCCTTCTTCTTTCCAATATTGCTTACCACGAGGAATTTCAATATCATGCATGTCATCAGTCACACGAACGTGTAAGTGATTGGCTTTATCAGATTGAATAAAATCGGTAATTTCGACAGAGAAAGGCACATTACCGCCAGTATTGGTGTGCACGTGATTGCCGTTAATATACACTTCGCTTTTATAATCTACCGCACCAAAATTTAACATGACGCGTTGCGATTGTGCATCAAACTGAAACGACCGATAATACCAAAGGATGGGACGATCTTTTGTGTCTTGAATACCACTTTGTTCGGATTGTACACAAAAGGGTACTTGAATCGATGTGGCATTGGGTAAGTCATGACGTGTAAACCATTTGTCTTTTTTTCCAATGTTATCATCATCAAACGCAAACTGCCAAACCCCATCAAGGCTTTGCCATGTTTCGCGTTTTAATTGCGGTCTTGGGTAATCTTTTTTCATGCGTTGTCTCCTTTCATCCTTTGGACCCTGTCATCGTGATGCCTTTGATAAAGTAGCGTTGCGCAAACATAAATAGTGCCATGACAGGAATCATTGATACGGTTGTCGCTGCCATTAAGCGCGAATAGTATATGTTGTAGTTTCCTTGCATGAGCGCTAACCCAACGGGAAGGGTCCGGTGTGTATCATCACTTAGTACAACCAGCGGCCATAAGTACTCATTCCAGTTAGCCATAAACGCAAACAAAGCAACCACTACCAAAGCAGGCTTCGTAAGCGGCAAAATAAGGCGTAAATAAATTTGAAAATGGTTCGCACCATCAATTTGTGCACTTTCGATAATATCGCGGGGAATGCCGAGATTAAACTGTCTTAACAAGAAAATCCCAAACACGCCACCAAGTCCAGGCACAACAAGGGCTTGTAATGAGTTTAACCATTGAAAAGTAATCATCAATGAGTAAAGCGGGACTAAGTTCATGACCACAGGTATCATCATCGTTGCAACAAGTGCCCAAAATAATTTATCGCGACCGCGGAACTTTAAAATACCATACGCATACGCTGCAAGCGATGCGACCACTAAGTATAACCCAGTGTGTAATCCCGCAGCGCGCATTGAGTTGAACACATAATGCAGCACATTGTGTTGGTCATCGGTGAAAATATAGCGATACGATGCTAACGTGAAATCACGTGGAATAAGATTTAAACCACCACTCACCGCTTCAGCTTCACTTTTAAACGACGTTGAGATAACCCATACAATTGGCAACAGCCATAAAAATGATATGACAAATAGAATAATAAATGACCAGCGTTTTTTTCGTTGTTCAATCTTTTTAAGCGCCATATCAATCACCCATCCTTCGGATGATTTTCGCTTGCGCAAGGCCAATTATAATAATAACAATGCCCATCGCGATCGCCATCGCCGTCGCAATACCAGGATTTGGCCTGCCACCACCAAACGCAATATTACGAATATACATCATCAAAACCGTTGTGCTTTCATCAGGGCCACCTTCAGTTGCGAGTTGTGGCTGTCCGAAAACATTGAATGAAGCAATGGTTGTCATAATCGTTATATAAATGAGTTGGTAACGAATTGAGGGTAACGTTATATAACGCATTTTTTGCCACATGGATGCACCATCGATGTCACCCGCCTCATATAAGTTATCCGGTACTTCTTTTAAACTTGCCGTAAAAATAATCATGTTTCCACCAATGGTCCACCATACTGTCATAAGTACGAGTGCTGCCCAGGCAAACGGTTGTTCAGATAACCATGGCACGCGGGTAATTCCAACTTGTTCTAATGTTAAATTGAGCGCGCCAACATTAGTATTTAAAACCCAACGCCAAATAAGTACAAGCGTGGCGATGGAGAATAAATTTGGCAAGTAAAAGATGGCGCGGAAAATTTTGTATCCTCGCGGTTCAACATTCATTAAACTCGCAATCGCAAACGGCACAATCACAAGCGCTGGAACACTTAATACAACAAACGTTAAGGTGTTACGTAAGCCATTCCAAAAATAGCGATAGTAAATGCTATCAGAATCGATTAAGATACGACGGAAATTGTCCAGACCTACGAAGTTGCGCAGGTCTGGATTAAACAAGTTCCAGTCGAACAAACTAATGTAAATCCCATAAAGGAAAGGGAAAACAAAGAAAATACCAAAAATGATTAAGTGCGGTAAAAAGAATGCGCTTGGCAGCAGCTTCGAACGTAAGGTTCTAACGGCCGATGGCTTCGTCGACAAGCTCAGTCGCCTCTTGTTCGGCTTCATCTAATAATTCTTGTATGTTAGCATCTGCTCTGCGCATTGCTTGGGTTACCCGTAAAAAGATTGGTTCGAAGCCGTCTTCTAAATAAGGTGATTTCGTGGTAAAGGTAATCGCATCAACATCCGCAAATGTAGTGTGGTATGGTAAATCCGTAAAAGCAGCGCTTTCTAACAAGCTGAGATCCGCAGGGAACTGTCCTGCTTCAACCCATTCCATTGCATTGGCGGTAATGTATTCGATAAACGTCATAATCGCATCTGCTTTTGCATCGCTCATATTGGGTTGGAATGGCATAATGAAATTATGCGAATCTGCCCAAATCGCTGGGGTATCGCCAAATAAAGTCGCAATGGATGCCGTCCCAAAATTAATGCCGCTTTCTTTAATACCATTTAACATCCAAATCCCGTTGATATGGAACGCTGCATTGCCTTGTCTAAACAACGTAAGATCTTCATCAACCGTGACATTAGGCAAAGAAATGTTATCGGTATAGACCAAATCATGCATAACTTTTAGCGCATTATAGCCTTCTTGCGTGTTAAAAGCAGGGTACTCACCATTTTCATCTAAATCCTGACCATTGTGTTGAAACAATGATGAGATAAACACGTTTTGTGAGGGCCATGTATTAGAGGTCGGCATGCAGTGTTGAACATGCCCTTCAAGCGCTTC
>PWME01000149.1 GCA_003559235.1 Mollicutes bacterium
AAACGCCTTTTCAATGAGCCACGCAATGCGCGCTTCATCATCACCATGGCGCAAGAAACGGTGCATAATGAAGTCATTAACCTCATATTTTCCTAACGTCTCTTCGGTTAACTGATTTTCAATCAACTCTGGAGATATCGGGGTTTTTAACACGGCATTTACAACCGCTTCTACTGCATCATTGAATTTCATATCTGCGTAGTGTTCCATCATAAAGCGCACCAACGTTTTTGGAATGCCTGCATTGATATTATACATGCTCATTTGGTCACCGTTATACGTACACCAACCAAGTGCGAGTTCACTCATATCGCCTGTTCCAAGTACCATGCCACCATGTAAATTTGCAAGATTCATCAAAATCATCGTCCGCGTTCTTGCTTGGGTGTTTTCATAGGTAATATCCAACGTCTTTTTATCATGACCAATCAACTCAAAGTGTTCGTTAACATGATTGCGGATGTCAATCTCCATTGCCTTAACCCCAAGATTTTTCATTAAATCTTGCGCTTGTTTTAGCGTTTGATCACTCGTCCCAAAGGCTGGCATCGTGACGCCAATGATCTGTGTACGTTTCATCTTAAGTTTATCGACAACCCGGGAGGCAATCAATAACGCAAGTGTTGAATCTAATCCCCCACTTATGCCAATCACAATCGACTTTGCATCAATATGTTTGACGCGTTTAATCAATGCGTTTTCTTGTAAATTTGCAATCTTTTCAAACGCCCCAACGTGATCCGTTTTTGGCACAAATGGCGTTGTATCAAGCGGTTTTTCAAACGTATAGTCATTGGTTTGATCAAGCGTAAATTCAACCACGACAGTATCATAGTCGAACTTATTTAAAGTATCACGGAATGATGAACTCACCTTGCGTGAAAACGCAATGTGTGAGACATCTATATCACCATAAATAACTTCACTTTCTTGTGAAAACGTCTCCGTTTCAACCAGTAATTCTCCGTTTTGTGCAATGACATTATGACCGCTAAAAACCGTCTCACTGGTTGATTCATTCACTCCTGCACTACTGTAAACGTACGCCCCCGCATTACGCCTTGAATGTTCAATAATCGTTCGTCTTCTAACAGCGCGTTTATGCAAGTATTCATTTGATGCACTCAAGTTAAGAATCATTTGTGCGCCTTTTAACGCTAACATGTTTCCTGGTGAAATTGGAGCCCACATATCTTCGCATATTTCAACCCCGAAACTTACTTTCCCATCAGTTGATTTAAATACGATCGACCCAAACGGCACGAGTTGATCGAAATAATTAATCATCTTCACTTGCTTAACGATATCATACCCAGAGGTAAACCAACGTTTTTCGTAAAATTCTTGCGTATTGGGTAAATAAAATTTTGGCACAATGCCTAAAACTTCATGCTCTTTTATTACAATAGCACTATTGTATAAAATGCCATCAATTTCAATCGGCGCTCCAATGACAAGAATGCCTTTATAAGGATTCTCCTCAATTAACCGCCGAATCGCGGCTTCAGATTCTTTTAATAAGCCATGTTGAAAAAAGAGATCATTACACGTATAAGCTGTAACCCCGAGTTCTGGAAATACTGCAATGGATGCGCGTAAATCTTTTAAAATCCGCAGCATTTCTGTCACATTATACGTTGGGTTCCCTACTTCTAGTTTTGGGGTGACACTGGCAACTTTAACGAATGCTTTATGATACATCTAATCACCTGCCATTTTTGTAAAGTTGATGGCGCATTACATAGCGATGTACTGCTTCATGAACCATCGACGCATCAAGGGCTTCACGGTATGCCGTACTTGATACATCCACATCAAAATCATTAAATACTTTAAGGGTGTTCTTGTATCGTGATAAAAACGCATCATTTTCGATGATTTTATGCACATCAACGCCACCACGCCCGAGCACAATGATGCTAAACTCACTAAGCAATGACTCAGCCATAATCCAATGCTTTAACGTCTTAATGTTATCAGCACCAATCACAAAAGCAACCTCAGTTACAACATCATCAGATAAGCGCAATAAAGAATGATACGTCCCTCTAAATGTTACATCACGCATTTCAATATCACTAATGCTTGCATCAGGTAAATCTTGTGTCATGAGCTCTAACATGTTTAAACGATGATAATTACTTGCTAACTCGCGCTTAGTATAAGCACTGCTTACAGGCAAATACACAAACGATTCCATCGGTAGTTTGCGCTTTAAAAAATGGTATACTTCTAAATGTGCGAGTGTTGGGGGATTAAACGCCCCACCATAAACGATTTGCATGAAAATCACCCTGCCCTATTATATCATGATTTCATTTTTTGACCATGCTAATCGTTAATCTATGCTATAATAATCGTCGAGGTGAAAGCATGAAAATAGATAAAGCGTATATCGTATCGCTCGCAGAAGAAATTTTAAAGATACCATCGCCAAGCGGTTATACCGATTTAGTGATTGAACGCATCGAACAAGAAGCCAACCGGTTCAATCTCACACACGAACGCACACGTAAAGGAAACCTAATTATTACTGTACCAGGCAAAACGGACCATACCCTTGGCCTTAGCGTCCATGTCGATACGCTAGGGGCGATGGTACGAAGTATTACAGAGCGTGGGGCGCTTCGATTCACATCAATTGGCGGTCCAAGTTGGCCAACACTTGATGGTGAATACTGCACGGTAAGAACCCGCGATAATAAAGACATTACTGGCACGTTTTTATCGACTTCTCCGGCAGTCCATGTATACAAGGATGCCAATACGTTAGCACGATCTCCTGAAAACATGATGGTGCGTCTTGATGAGGTTGTTAAAAACAAAAAAGACGTTGAAGCACTGGGGATTGAAGTCGGGAACTACATCTTCTTCGATCCAAAAACCACCATCACGCAAAGTGGTTTTATCAAATCACGATTTTTAGACGATAAAGTAAACGTCGCAAGTTTGTTTGGGTTAATCAAAGCCTATCATGATGAAAACATCACCCCAAATCAAACCCTTAAATTAATCATTTCTACTTATGAAGAAGTCGGCCATGGTGCTGCACACATTCCAGATTTAGAAGAATTCATCGCAATCGACATGGGGTGCATCGGTGAAGATTTATCTTGCACAGAATATGATGTATCCATTTGTGCAAAAGATTCTAGCGGTCCGTATGATTACACCATGACAAGCCGCTTGTCTGCACTCGCTAAAAAGCACACCCTTAATTATGCAGTCGATATTTATCCTTATTACGGTTCTGATGTTTCTGCTGCACGCAGGGGTGGCCATGATTTTAAAGGCGCCTTAATTGGACCGGGGGTGCACGCATCACACGGGATGGAACGCACCCATGTTGATGCCTTAGAAAATACCGTTAAGTTGCTTGCCGCATATACGACAACGGCAATTATATAACAGCACGTGTAAAAACGTGCTTTTTTATCGGCTTGACCACTCCAAACTTTCAGTCAATATTTAACGTATGTTATTTAAGAACCCTTCCAAGTCCGTAAACTTAAAAAGCAACACATCGCATTGCAGCACTATTGATTATATTTCATCTTGTTTTGCGGTTGTTTGCTTTTTTATATGATTATGATACTGTTTTCATGGATGAATTATGTTCCATTCTCCTAAAAAAACTAAAAAGGACTGAATAACAATGCGTAGATTTTGCACATTATTACTCATCGGCCTTATCAGTTTTTCCTTACTTGGTTGTGGCATTGGTGACATCATTGACCGCATTCCAGGTTTTGGCGGTGGCGAAGGCGAAGTTGCAGATGGCATTCATCACGACCTTACCATTGAATACGACAATCATGTGTATAAAGTTTATGAAAGTACACTGGACCATGACGAAGCGACGAACAGATTTGAGGATTTATTAGAATCCCGTGGCTATGTCATTAGCGAAGATGATGCAGCTGAAGCATTTTTCGTTGAAGAAGGCGATGTGTCTCATGGTGGACAAACATTCGAAGATGACGATCACTTTAAATACGTTTTGGTCACAGGAAGCGATGGCGATATTTCGATTTTCACATTGCTTGCAGAAAAATCTACCGTAGACGATTATGACAAAAACGATTCAAACGGCAATGGCCAAAACGGTAACGGATTAACCATGCCTGATGAAGATGTCGATGGAGAAGACTCTACTTTAATTGAACGGTATCCAACCTCAATAAGAACCGATTATGTACATGTTGTTGAAGACGGTGATGAAAAACGTTCAAACACCTATTTAGTCGATGCTGAAATTGAAGATGTCTACACTTTCTTCTTTGATATGGTAGATTCTGAAGGGTTTGAGATTACGGAAAATATTTACAGTCCATCTGAAAATGCCATGCATATTCAAGGTTACTATGATGAAGGACACGTTCAAACACACGGATTTCATATTGTTGCTCAATCAAAAGAACACTTAATAGAAATCACTATTTACACAACCCAATATGGTGATTGATGATAAGCAATTTAAAAGCTGCGCGAATGATCGTGCAGCTTTTCTTATGATCAGTTTTACGAAAATGCTTTGTCAAATTGT
>PWME01000138.1 GCA_003559235.1 Mollicutes bacterium
CACCATGGGTTTTGTATGGGTCCACACCGCGCACCAAAAACCGTTCGAGCATATCGACATAGCCTTGATTATCAAGAGAATTTTCATGAAAATCATATTGGCGTTTTTCTTCATCAAAAGAAGGAAATGCGCGCCGCGTTTTACGCGTTAACCCACATCCTTCACAAACCGTATAATGCACCGGCAATCCATCGATAATCAACTGTGCATCGGTAATCATATAAAGGGGCGCCTCGCACAGCACGCACGTTTCAACCTTTGACTTTTTCGCGCTCATGATTCATTTGATCAATCGCAATGGCTAAAAACAAATAAAGCAATGGACGCGATGGCGCGTTAACGGTTATTTCGTACGCTTCGCCAAACTCAAATGTCCCTTGCTCAATGCTTACACGCGCTTCTTCTTGATCGTGTAAAGTAAAGGCGTGCTTTTTTACGTCCCCTTCAAACGTTAACACGTGATCGCCAACATGAACCGTATAAACCGGATTGCTTGTAAAACGCGAACGGGCTACGGTTGCCGCTTCTTTACCAACCTCATCGGTTACGACATAATGCCGAACCCGCGATAAATTAAACTTGCGCTCAATGGTATAAATCACTTGGTTATTCATATCTTCCATCACCAATGATTTCATCCCACGTTTAAATGTACCGCTAATTTCATACAGTTCCCCTTGGTGTTCATCGCGTATTTTGAAGCTGCGGTACTGGGCAAAATGTTTAAGCTTAATATAAAACTTCATGCGGGGCACCTCCACAAGTGATATAATGACATTATACTCGATAACCTATGGTTTTGGCAAAAAACCATCACAAATGATTGTGTAAAACATAAACAAGGGGGCATCATCATGCATAATGACCGGATCACATGGCATACCACACACACACAACCCTTTAAAAAATCCTATGTCCTATATTGGATGCAACAAGCACAACGCATTGAAAACAACCCTGCTTTAGCCTACGCTGCGCAAAAAGCAAACGCGTTTAACCTGCCATTAAAAGTGTTGTTTATCTTAACCCCCGATTATAAAGATGCCAACGTAAGGCATTATACCTTTATGCTTGAAGGACTCAAGGCACTTCTTAAAGACTTTGAAGCGCGTGGCATCGACTTTGAATTAACCATCGGACCGTTCGAAGATACGTTAACAAAAGCCATTCCCGATGCATCGTTTGTCGTTTGTGATACGGCTTACTTAAAACCCTTGCGCGCGATAAGGTTTACACTCGCAAAAATGGCGCACGCTTTGCAAGTACCGCTAGTAGAAATTGACACAGACACCATCGTGCCACTTAAAGCGGCACCGCAAAAATGTGAATATGCCGCACGTACCATCCGCCCAAAGCTGCTTAAGGTTGTGGATGCATATCTTGAAACCGTCGACATGCCCACAATAAACGTAAAAAGCACACAAAGTGATGACACCATCAAAGCGCCCATTAAAACATTGCTTGAAACAATCAACGCCGATGCTTCTGTAAAGAAAAGCCCGACTTTTACAGGCGGTACTGATTATGCCTATGAACGATTAGAAGACTTCATAGAACAGTGTTTGCCACGTTATTTAGACAGCGCAGACCCGTCAAAAGACGTTACGTCTAAGCTGTCACCTTACTTACACTTTGGGCAAATATCGCCAATCTCTTTATACTTGCGACTTGATGAAAAGCGCGATCAATACGGTGAAGCGGTTGAAGCCTTCTTAGAACAATTGCTTGTTCGGCGTGAACTCGCCATCAATTTCACCGTTCACTGTGAAGGGTATGACCGATTTGAAACCATGACAGATGCTTGGGCTTACCGCACCATGGAAGCGCATCTTGATGACCCACGTAAATATCTTTACACCAAAGAAGATTATCTAAACGCTAGGACCCATGATGCGTATTTTAACGCCGCAATGATAGAAATGGTAGAAACAGGATTTATGCATAATTATATGCGCATGTATTGGGGCAAAAAAATCATCGAATGGTCGGCTGACTATAAAACCGCCTATGAAACCATTTTAACACTCAATAATACTTACTTTATCGATGGGCGTGACCCCAACAGCTATGCCTCAGTCGCTTGGTTGTTTGGTAGACATGATCGAGCGTGGACCGAACGGTGCATCTTTGGAAAATTGCGCTACATGAATGAAAACGGATTAAAGCGAAAATTTGATATTGACGCTTACGCCAAACGTATGCAATCATTAAAAAAATGAGCATCCCGCAAAGGATGCTTATTTTTTATATATCGTATCGAGTATTGATTTGCGCGGGGGTTTTTCGCACCAACATAAAGACTGGAAACACCCCTGAGATGACATTGATTGTGTAGATGAACACAATGCTAACAGCAACACTAAACACAGACACATGCCCAACCGATACAAACTCGCCTAATGCACGGTTTGTGCTTGCAATGATATAAGTCATCGCAATAAATCCAATTAATGAACTTACAGTTGTCATAATAATAGCTTCTAAAGCAAAGCGTTTCATGATGTCACCTTTTTTGACACCGAGAGAACGGAAGACGCCAATTTCATAAATTCTTGAAAGCATTGAAGCGCGAATGATGAAATACACACTAAGTGCGGTCGCACCAATCGCAAAGAAAGAAAAAATCAATGATGGCATCGCATCGCGTAAAACTTCATTACGATATATTTCGCGTTCCGTTTCATACAAATACGCGTGGTCGATGCCAAGCGATGTTAAATGCGCCCTTGCAGCTTCTACGTCATCCGCATACACATGACGAACGGTATAGCCCGACATCGTTCGAGTAAAAACAATCTCCGCGATGTCATCAAGCATCATTATTGGGCTGTTAGGGTCAATGAATTCACCATTATCTTCAATTGCATAAACCCCAACCACGGTCCTTTCAATGCCGTTATAAATCATTGTATGCCCGTTTTCGATGTCCATTGTCGGGTTTACCAAACTATCAGGTAATACGATTTCTGTAGGGGCTTCAATCATTCGCCCTCTTGAAATATCTATGTGCGCTTCATAACTTTCAAGTGGTAAAATGGTCGATTGCAAAAACATTTTCGCAGCTTCAGTTGAATAAACAACCGGTGCGCCAGTATTACTAATACCAACAATATCAAATGAGACGAGCAATTCGCCTTGTTCAACAATAAACGTTTCTTTCATTAACGCTTCTAATGTATCAACCCCACGTGCCACAAACGTACGATTGCGTAATATGTTTTGTTGCGCCCACTCTCGGTCAATTACAACCTCAAAAGCATTTTCAGGCGCACGCCCCATCATAATATCCCGAGAAGTGAGGAGAGATACAGGGGCTAATCTAAGTGATGCCGTGGGTGACTCCATATATCCCCCGACAAATAATGTCGGCATGTCTAAGCGCGCTTGATGATGGATGGTGGTTATCCCTAAACTATTGATCGATTCATGTTCTTGAAGGGCTTTAAACGCTTCATAGTCATCATCAAATTGAACTTCGATGGTTGCTTGGGGCCACTCGACAAAATCGGCATCGTCAATCGACAAAATATTAAACACACTTGAGAAGGCATACGCAATAAGCATAGCGCCGAGTGCAAACCCAATAAAGAGCATTTTTTGACCACGGGTGGCTTCAAGCAAGCGGTTAAAGGTCGTTTTGACGACTGCGAGATAATTAATTGATTTACGTTTGGTTCTTTCAAGATTGCTTGGCAACCCTTCATCTTCAAACGCATCAACCGCTTCAACCGCACTCTGACGTGCATCAGAGCGTTTGCCTTCATGCAAAGTCATTTCTGCATGCCCATCCAAACGAACCACTTTATCAATCCCACCCTCTTCAATGTCCAAATAAAGGGTTTTATTTTTTATGATAAACCGTGCTTTTAAAGGCACATTTTTTTGGTCACTGTAAAGCTTGACTTGGTCGTTTTCATTTTCTAAAACAGTTTGTTTGGAAAAATCGTCTAAAAATATGTCGGTTTCACCTGTGAGATCAATGGTTTTTTCGGTTTCGTTTTCACTCGTTGCGACAATTTTTCCATCTTCAATTTCAACCACGTGATCGGCAAAGTGCTTCGCCAATCGTCGTTCGTGGGTCACAACGACCACAAGCTTATTTTTAGAAATCTGCTTTAATAAACGCATAACTTCTAACGTGTTTTTCGCATCTAAGTTACCCGTTGGTTCATCAGCTAAAATAATTTTCGGATCTTTAGCCAGTGCTCTTGCAATTGCGACGCGTTGTTGTTGGCCACCAGAAAGCTGATTGGCTTTACGCCGTTCAAAGTTTGCCATATTTACCGCAGATAAAAGCGTCTTGATACGTTTTTCAATAAACGCTTCATCATGAATCCCAATCATCCGCAATGTTAATGCAATGTTTTCTTGAACCGTTTCTTTTGGCAATAAATAATAGTTTTGAAAAACCATGCCAACATGTTCTGCTCGAAGTGAGTCTAAGACGCTTGAACGGTATTTTAAAATGTTAGTCCCTGAAACATTCAAAGACCCTTTATCAAACGAATCCATACCACCCATGACATTGAGTAGC
>PWME01000043.1 GCA_003559235.1 Mollicutes bacterium
AGATCATGTGGTAAGTTAGACACAAAGCCGATGGTATCAGTTAATACAAAGGGCTTATGGTTTTTAAGCTCAATCCGTCGACTTGATGTTTCAAGTGTGGCAAAGAGTTGATTTTTAACATGGACATCTTTATCATGTGTGGTGGTTGAAAATTCAAGCATGCGGTTCATTAAAGTGCTTTTACCCGCATTGGTATACCCGACAATCGCGACGGTTTTGATGAGTGATTTAGCCCGGCCTTTGCGGTTATTTTTACGCACATCAACGATATGTTCTAATTGTTTTTGTAAGTGATTGATTTCGTTTTCGATTTTCCGGCGATCAAGTTCAATCTTTTTATCACCAGGACCTCTTGAACCAATACCACCTTGCTGGCGCTCAAATGAAGCATTGAGCGAGATAAGTCTTGGTAACATGTACTTAAGTTGTGCGATTTCTACTTGTAACATTGCTTCTTTGGTTTTGGCGCGTTTGGCAAAAATGTCAAGAATCAACAACGTTCGGTCAACAACAGGAAGGTCGAAGGCTTCTTCTAAGTTGCGAATTTGACTTCCAGTTAGTTCGTCGTTGAAAATGACAAGTTGGGCGGGATTTTCTTGCAAGTAAGCTTTAATGGCGTCGACTTTCCCGCTCCCGATTTTAAACGTGGAAGAAGCTTGCTTAACATCTTGCGTGAACACTTCCAAAACCTCGATGTTCATCGTTTCTGCAAGGGCACGCAATTCTTCCATGTAAATTGATAATTTGTTTTTCGGGTAGTAGTCGACGCCGACAAGAACGGCTTTTTTCATGAATTCACCTCTAAGTGGAATATTTTGTAAGGGTTATCATTCATTATAGCATATCAAAGATAAAGAAAAAAGCGCAAACAAGCGCTTGTTTTCTAGGCGTTTATTATAGTCCGCATTTTAGTTGGGCATTGCAGTTGGTACATGTATGGCATCCACCAACGTTTTCGACAGTCCCTTCAAGACAAATCGGACAAATATCACCAGCGTCTACGCCGATGTTTCGATCTTGTCGGTCACTCCGTAAACCTTTGGTTTTAACAGGTTTTGAGTCTTTTTCGGTTTCAACATCAACACCGAGGTCTTCAAGACCAACTTGTTTTGGTTTCGAGGGTTTTTTCGCATCTTCTTTGGTAAGGGTGAGTACTTGCGAATCCCGTGACCCATCGACGTAGACAGTTCCACCTTTAGCACCACCGCGGTATAAGCGTTGATACACTTCTTCTACCTCTTCAACTGAATACCCTTTTGGTGCATTAACGGTTTTAGAAATAGAGGAGTCTACCCAATGTTGAATAGCGCATTGCACATCTACATGTGCTTCAGGTGATAAGTCCATGGCGCTTACAAAAATATTGGGTAAGGTATCTTTGGTGAAACCAGGATAGGTCTCTAAATAGCGCTCAACAATCGGTGCGTTCACTTCAATGAAGCGTCCTAAACGACCGCTTCTGAAGTAACTAAATGCGAAATAGGGTTCTAAGCCTGTTGATACACCTACCATGGTTCCTGTTGAACCAGTCGGGGCTATGGTAAGTAAGTGTGAGTTGCGGATACCGTGCTTACGGACGCCTTCACGGATGGATTCGTCCATTTTTTGCATGAAGCCGCTTTCCAAAATCTTTTCCCGCTCTGCTTGGGTTTTTAAGAAAGGGAATGACCCTTTTTCTTTGGCGAGTTCAATGCTTGTTTCATATGCTTTGTGCGCGATGAATTTGAAAAGTTTTTCGATAAATGCCAAACCGTCTTTTGCGCCGTATTTTCGGTTACACCAAATGAGTAGATCGTGTAGTCCCATAACACCAAGACCGATACGACGCTCACCGAGCGCTTGGATTTTATTTTCTTCTAAGAAATAATGCGTTTTATCAATGACATTATCTTGCAGACGAACGGCTGTTTTGACGGTGCGATCAAGTTTTTCCCAATCGACATCTTTGGTGTCAAAATCGACCATATTCGCCAAATTAATGGCAGCGAGATTACAAACGGAATACGGAGCTAAAGGTTGTTCACCACAAGGATTTGTACAAACAACTTTTTGATCGTATCCTACCGCATTTGTTTGTGCATTGGCGTTATCAATAAAGAAAATGCCAGGTTCTGCAGAATAAGTAGCACATATATTAATGAGATTCCATAAGGCTTTCGCTTTAATGGTTTGGTACGTTTTAACAGGCATTCCCATGGATTCCCATGTTCTAACATCACCTATTTCAACCCATTTTTCGTCGTAGAACGCTTTTTGTGTTGCATCGTAATTATCAATATCCGGGAACCTTAACGCATAGTCATCATCGTTTTCAACGGCTTGCATAAACTCTTTGGTAATCGCAACAGAAATGTTTGCGCCTGAGAGAAACTCAGGGTTTTGCACTTCATAGTTGCCGCCTTTGTTTAAGCGTTCAAAGGCCGTATCGACAATGCGTTTTGAAAAGAGATCAGGGTTGGTTTTGGATTGTTCAAGAATGTATTCATTAATTTCAACTTCTTCATCGCTTAAAGGGATGAATTTAAGTTTATTTTTTGCGGCTCTCACAATCGATGGTTCATCGATGGTTTCAATTAAAAATTGTAAAACTTTAGGATTTTGCATCTTTGAAACAATAAACTCAACGATATCAGGGTGCCAATCTGCAAGCATAATCATTTGCGCGCCGCGCCTTGACCCGCCTTGTTCAACGAGATGCGTCAATTCAGATAAGTCATGAAGCCAACTCACCGCACCACTTGACTTCCCGTTGACACCTTTTGCTAAACTATTTTTAGGGCGTAAGGTAGACCCGTTTGTACCAACGCCACCACCGCGACTCATAATTTCCATTACTTGTTTTCGGTGATCACTTATACCACCACGTGAATCATGAATGAACGGCATGACAAAACAGTTAAAGTAGGTAACTTTCGTATTAGAACCAGCGCCGAACAACACACGCCCAGCAGGAACCAAATCCATATCGCTTACGGTTTGATAAAATGCTTCTCGTACCGCTTCTGATTCATCTTCCCCTAAGTGCGCAGCCAATCGTTTGGCAATTTGTTCGAAGTAAAGTTCAAGTGGTTTGTCAACTTGACGAAGTTTTCTCGTAATCATGCCATCTTGATCAGCGTCTTCTGCGGTGGCCAAAGATTCCGCTTCGAGCTTTATGCGAATCATATCATTATCAATCGCTACAACATTCCCAATGCCGCGCGCTGGAAACTTTGGATCATCACGAACAATGGTTATGACAAGGTCGCCAACCTCAAGCGTTTTAAGCGCTAAGTCCTTTTGAGCATAGCGGTCTAACATGACGAGCCTTGAAACCCCATCTAAGGACTTTTTCATGGTTTCTTCAATGGTATACAAGTGTGGGAAATGGCTTTCTATGGCGCTGTTTAATCGTTCAATCAATGATTTTTCGTAATGTTTCATGTGATCACACCCTTTATAAATTGCGGTATAGACATTATACGAGATTTCTCACTTGATGTTAACCCTTGACATTTTGGTTTGATTATGAAAGTATCATACCATGCGATTTTTGCAAGTTATTTATTTTTGCATTATTTTTTATGTTCAAAATTTATGACATTTACAAGAAATCCATCGCAGCCTAATATGGCGGTGTGTTATAATGCACTTGACGCATGCATGCGTTATATTTTACTGCGGAGGCACGTCATGACGTGGATTGATACATTGCTTATACATATTTATTTGTTGGCGATTTTCGCTACAGCCATTAAACCCAAAGTGCCTTTGTCACTTTACCGCACATTAAAGTGGCTAGCGACGCTTTTTTGTGTATACATAATCGTGGCACTAATTTGGCGATTACACCCAGTTGATTGGTCGTTTATTTTTATTTTAAGGGTGCTCCCACTACCGCTTATTGTGTATGTATTATTGCGTACGGAAGTTGCTGATTTAATGCGTAGTTTAGGGTTTCGTAGTGGAAGAAAGTTAGCGAATACCATTGAAGCCAAAGTTAAACTGGGCTTGCTTGAAAGCGTTGAAAGACTTTCTGCGAGAAAAATTGGGGCCTTAATTACGTTTGAACGCGGTGATGCCCTTGATGAATTTGTGAATCCCGCATTCACCGTTGATGCACCACTTGGAGCCGATTTGTTACTAACGATATTTATGCCGAATACACCCATGCACGATGGTGCTGTCATTATTAGGAGAAACCGCATTGTATCTGCGGGAAGCTATTTTCCGCATACTGATGTTTCAGATATTCCAAAACAACTTGGTTCTAGACATCGAGCTGCCATAGGTATTAGTGAAATTACTGATGCGTTTACCGTTGTTGTAAGTGAAGAAACCGGCAATATCAGCGTTGCGGTTGATGGGACTCTTGATCGCGATATTAGTCAAGAGTCACTTATACTGTATGTTGAAAGATATTTAGAACACTAAAGCACTTGTTAAGATAATATGTCATCGTTTGAGAGGTGAACCCATGCATAAATATGATTGCATCGTTATTGGAAACACAGAAACGGCATTGTTAAGTGCTGCGTATTTATC
>PWME01000099.1 GCA_003559235.1 Mollicutes bacterium
TGAAAGTGATACCCGTGCTCTTCGGCCCAGGTTCTGACTTCGAACCATAACGCATACGACGTTTGCGTCGTTGCCATCAAGTAACCGCCCGTCACGGTTGCAGTACCCCAATCTCCTGTTCCGGTGGGGATTGTGTAATCCGTATCACGTTCACCGACTCGGACCATTTCACCTTCCCTTTTTTCGGTTTTCTTCATGTCGGCGGTAAACATTCTTTGATACTCTATCGCATCGCATTCAAAGGTCTTCTCGTGCGATTCCTCAGGTTTTCCATCGATGATTTCGTAATGGTACGATTCCACATACTTGCCGCCTTCAGCCAGCTCATCAAGTGAGTGTCCGGGATATTTTTCGAGAAGCTCATCTTCATATTTTTTACAGTCTTCACCCCAAAAGAAGTCTTCAAAGGCATACGAGACTTTTTGAACATCTTTTCCGATGGCATCGACATCTTTTCTGATGTCATCCATCATCTCTTCATAATCATCACCAAGGAAGTCTCTGACTTTAGAAGCCTCGGTCAACACGTTAAAGAACGCTTGAATCGCTTTGTCTTTATTCACAACGACACTGCGACTAGACACGTCTCCAACGAACATGGACACTTCGTTCTCATCCTTTACGATGAGTTCCAAATCGTTCTCTAATGTGGATGCTTGATCGATTTTGTATTTCTTCAAAATCTCAACGAGCAATCCGCTCCGAACGGTCATCCCCCATATACTGTAACTGCTTGAGTCCGTCACAGATCCTTTACGATTTTCCATACCCTTTCATCTCATTTTCAATGTTGATTGATGGGTTGAATCTTTTTAGCGTCGGACCGCTTTCACACCGGCTTCAAAGAGTCATGGTGGGGTGTGTGGAAGCGATAAGCGCATAGGCGTTACCTGTGCATGTCATCTGGATGCATCGTCCCTTTCAAAACAACGACCATTGAGAATCACGTGGTTTCAGGGGTCTTTTGCTGATGGATGAGCAAACCTGTTCCAAGTACAGTAAACATCGTTATAATCGCGTAGACTAAAAAACTATCAGTTCAAAAATCAAGCCGACTCGATGGTTGCACTTGCATTGATGGAGGCATGAAAGATGACGGTCAATAGAATACTTTCGGTTTTGGCGTAAAGCCACGTCAAGAACATACTAAACATGACTGCGCCCAACATAAACGGTACGACATGAAACGAACTGTGTGAGACAGCTTCAATGCGATAAAGTCTATCTCTTTATTCCCGATATGAGAAGCTGTCACTTCGTATCCTCTTCTCAACCCTTCAAACTTCTTTTTTACAATGGTTGTTGCTGCCATCGTTTTTTCGATCCACAATACCGTTAAAAATTATACTCTATTTTTGTTCGGCGCAAAGTAATTTTTTATAGCGTGTTTACGAATGTAACCGATATGCTTGCTATAAAAATGCTCTTATTGTTCGACTTGAAGTCCTCTGATGCGTTGCATTTTTTCTTTTGTGTACCGCAAAACTCCACGCCTTCTCGGATAAACGCATAATTCATAGAAATAAGCAATCTATTCTCGATAAACCATTTCAAAATCTTCAAAGACAATCAACATCTTTTCGGTAAAGGTATAGCCAAGTTGCCTACCTTCTTCTTGATAAAAGCGTCGGTGACCTTCTTGCCATGACTCGAGAGAGTCATCCTCACCTTCACGCTTACATAGATCGTATGTCATTTCATCATAAGGTAGAACTGTCACTTCGGTCGTTCGAATAACGCAACGGGGGTTGCCGTGAAAGTCCGTAACAATGTAGTAATCCCCTTTTTTTGGAAGGGGTTCATTTTCGATTTGAAACGCGTACAAACTGCTTGCAGTGGCACGCTTTTTGCCCATCAAAACGAGCTCTAACAAGGATTGGGCCAATGCCTCAGTCAATTCAAAATGAAAATGACTCTTGTAAGTGGCATCCGGCTCTTGAACGGCTTCTTTGAATCGTTCCCAAAAACCATACAGTGAATCCATAGTTCCATCTCCAAAAGTGTTTTTTTTATGATTGCACCCACGAACAAGCGGTCTTTGACACGACTATTCACTTGCAATTTCCATGGACCGTGCATGGATGTAGGCAAATACTGGCTGACACAGCAATGTATTTTGCTTCTTTATTATAACTAAATTGATATAATTGAGTCAGAGGAGGCATAATATGAGTCTATATGATTTTACAGTCACCGACATCCACGGAAAAGAACGTAGTCTGAAAGAGTTCAAGGATCACGTTGTGCTTGTGACCAACACCGCTACCGAATGCGGATTTGCTTATCAGTTCAAAGGGTTCCAAAAGCTTTACGAACGCTACAAAGACCAAAAATTCGTCATTCTCGGCTTTCCATCTAACGATTTCAAACAGGAGACCAAACCTAGAGAGGAAATCCTAGAGAAGTGCACACTCATCTATGAAATCACGTTTCCCATGTTCGACAAGGTTTCCGTCAAAGGCGATAGTATCCATCCTTTGTTTGAATGGCTTACCCATGTAAAAGGCGGCTTTCCAACAAAAAGCATCAAATGGAACTTCACCAAGTTTCTCATCGATAGAGATGGAAACGTCTTGAAACGCTTCGGGCCGAGGCGTAAACCAGAAGCCATAGAGAAATACATTAAGGAAATTCTCTAACGGCTTAGAAGGTTGCTCATACTTCAGAAAAGTCTCTTGAGAGACTTTTTTTTGGCCTACTTTAAATCTCATGAGTTTTACAAGGCACCTTCATTTTTCAGCCTTTTTGACGGGTTTCTCGGGTTTGGCACTCAGCGTGGCAATATAGGTAGGTATGTTAAGGTCGTGGAGACGACCCTCACCGTTGGTATCTTCATAGAGCTCTTGTAAAATGAATCCCGCTTGAAGCTGTCCACCGATCTGTTCTTCAAGTGAATGAGAAAACTGGATGCCCCAATCGTTTTCGACGCACCGATGATACAATGCTTCGTCTGTCGTCGGATCGAACGGGAGTTTTTGAACGATGCGTTCTTCCTTTTCGTCGACAATGTAGTTGATATCAAGGCCTAATCCTGAAAGTAGCACTCCTCCGGCTTTCAAAACGCGGTATGCCTCTTTGAACACGTGTTTTGCGTCTTTGACATAACAGTTCGAAACCGGATGAAAAACCAGGTCGAATGTCTCATCGTCAAAAGGGAGACGTGCGCTCATGTCGCCGCGGACCATCTCTATCTTATACCCTTCCCTATCGGCAACTGCCCGTTCGCTTTCAAGTTGTCGGTGTGCGTAGTCAAACACCGTACACGTCGCACCGCGGGCATTAAATATGGGCATTTGTTGGCCACCGCCAGAAGCAAGTCCAAGGACATGGGCCCCTTTGAGTCTTGGAAACCAGTGCTTCGGAACAAATCTCGTCGGCGTCAAGAGAACATTCCATCGTCCTTTTAAGGCGTCTTGGTAGGTTTCCTTTGAAACGGGCTTCCCCCACATCCACCCCTCGTCTACCCAACGATCAATGGTTTCCGCATTCGTGTCTTGATACTTCTTCATCATATCCCTCGTTCATCTCTCTCATCAGCGTTTGACGTGACCCCCAAGAATTGGTCCATCCTTCATTTGAGTTTAGTATATCACCTTAGCTCTTACTCAGGTCGGACCAATTCTTGGGGATGGGACAACTTCACTTTTTCTTTTATGGTATCTCTTTTGGATTCATGGTTATTTTTTTACGCTTTTTAGTCTTCGGTTTTGGCAATGGAATAATGTCTTCGAGTATCTTAAGTACATCCTTGGTTAAATCGCCATTATCTGAATCAAGAATACAGTGTCCTGACTTTGAAAATGTTCAAGCTCTTGTTTAACCCCATCCATGTCATAATCTTCTTTAACGCGATGATCGTTTGTACGTAAACACTGGTTCACAAGCGGTGCTAAAGCAACTCGTTCTTTTCTGGAGAGTACCTTATTGGCACACGCATAGTGCGTTGTTTCAATCACACGCGGCACTTGGTCGTCTTCTAACCCACTTTCTAATTGCAATCCGAGACCATCAATGGCTTTCATGTCATTCGATGCTTTTTCATAGGCGTCTCCTTTGGTGCTGGTATTTGCCAAGATGAACGCCTTTGTATCACCAAGTTCTTTTTTTATGAAATTACAGAATAATGCGCCGGTATTGTTGGGAAAAACGCGCAATCCATGCTTTCAGGTCACTCGAAAGATTTGGGACATGCTTTTCTAATGATTCAATCCCTTCTTTCATACACACAATGCTATCTTTTTTGGGTTTCTTAAGGCTGTCAAAAAAATCAAAGTAAGTTTTGGCACGTTTACAGGTCGTTGCTTCATCTTCAAAATGCATGCCTGTGAGTAACTTGAGTTGTTGCCACTTAACTTGGTCATAAGGCGTCATGAATCGTTGATGTTCATCATTGACCCTATCAAGATATTGATGACTCGCTTTATAGGCACCTTGTCGGTAAAGCCTTTGTGCAGAATCAATGACTAAATCAATGTATGTTGAGGCAACGGTTGTATCAACCGACAAAAGAATTCCATATAA
>PWME01000197.1 GCA_003559235.1 Mollicutes bacterium
TACCACGATTTTTCAATTGAAATGCATTGATGAAACATCGTTTGAAACAACAGTATTCATGTCATAGATTTTAGATTATACGGGGTGATAACCAATGGAACTCATTCGTAAAAAAATGTTTGTTGAGGCATTAAACCGTGATGCGGTGCTTTATATTGCACTGCCAAAGCATTATAACGAAAAGGAAAAGCGTTATCCTGTTCTTTATGTCCATGATGCGCAAAGTGTGTTTGTGGATCAAGATGCCTATGAAGAACACTCTTGGAAATTGATCGACCTTTATGATCAACATGATGATTTACCTGAGATAATCGTTGTGGGGTTATCGAATGCGGAAGATGAAAGACGGTTGTATGAGTACGGGCCATACCCATTTGATGAGCGGTTTTTGGTCGATCAAAAACCCCGAGGTGGTGGGGCAGAGACATATCTTGATGTCATTGAGCATACCATCAAACCGATGATTGATGCAAACTATAAAACAATCCCTGATGCTTCATCTACCGCGATGATGGGTGCATCTATGGGTGGCGTGGTAACATTGTATGCAGCCCTCACAAAATCCCATGTATTTCAGCGCTTTGCCTCGCTCTCTGGCGCATTTTTTGTGTCGTTGCCACAATTAGTGGAGACTATTCAAAAAGCTAATTCACAAAATATTAAGCGATTTTATATGGACACTGGCGATGAAGAAGAAGCAGGAGGGAATGCGGAAGATTACTTGTATTCAAATGAGATGATTCATGAACGTTTACGCACAAAACTATCGCCTTACACATTAAATTATCGTATCATTGCAGGGGGAAAGCATCATGCGGATGATTGGGCAAGGCGTTTAAAAGAAGTCTTAACCGTCTTGTTTTCATAAAAAAACGCCGCATCAAGCTGATGCTGGCGTTACTTTTTTACGCGGTGTGTTGCGAACTTTCATAACTGTGTACACAATAAAGATTGCTGTATACAATAAAAAGCGTACAAAGCCTAAAATGAGTTCAAGTGTTGATTCATACCCAAGCAAATTGAAAATGATGGTAATTGAGGCGAGATGTAAGAAGATTAATGCATAGATCCAATAAGCAAGCTTATGTAGTTTAAACCATGCTTTGGGATGCATTTTCTTTTTGACGCTTCTAAATGATGTAACGAATAAAGGTATCATAATTAAAAAAGCGAGTGTCCCGGTTGGGTTAAAGTTTGATAATGCTAACCACACAAGTAAAACAGCGTGTGGGATTAAAAATAAAAATCCTAAAATAGCTAGTTCACGTCTCACAGAAAATAACACTTTTTTGGGTTTGGATTTGTTTTTAAAGGCTCCCGCAAACATGACTAGTACAAAAAACGCAAAGGTTGCATGGCCTTGAAACAGTACCGCATAAAATATAGGACTGCTCGATGCAAGATCTATGCCTTCAACTTGTGCATAAACCGCAAAAATACCTGCCGCAGTTGTAATGATTGCGACGACAATATAATACAATGTTTCGTGCTTGTGCAAGTGTTTACCGAAATACACGACAAATAATGCAAGTAATGGGATAAAGACAAAGCTTAAAAAATCTAATGCAAGTGACATGGCGTACCTCCAATTATAATTGTTCGCAATTATTTTATCATAGAAAGCATCGATTTCCCATATTTGACGAATAAAGGTGAAAAAAAAGCATAATAGCCTTGCGATTTTTCAAGATATTTGATAATATATAATTCGGTCTTGAGACGCAGTTGTGATTGCATAGTTGTCGTGATATAATCGTTATACATGCAAAGCTCATCAAGGCATGCGCCCATAGCTCAATTGGATAGAGCGTTTGACTACGGATCAAAAGGTTAGGGGTTCGAATCCTCTTGGGCGCGCCATATTTTTCGGGAAGTAGCTTAGCTTGGTAGAGCGCTTGGTTTGGGACCAAGAGGTCGCAGGTTCAAATCCTGTCTTCCCGACCATCTACTTGAATATACGACGTGCATCAGTGTTCGTCGTTTTTTATTACATTTCAATGTACTGTTTTTAATGATTAGCGTATAATCGAATTGTAGAGCAATTTTGGATGTGTTATAATAGATTAGCACTTTTAAGATAACGCGTCGGATAGGGGGAGAAGGCCATGCGGTGGTTTCACTTGCTGTCAAATGGTGGAATGAATTTTATCGAATTAATTCAACGCACCTATGACGCGTTCCGTGCCTTTTGGGTTAATTTCGGCGAGCTTGGCCTTTTTGTATACTCAATTTTTGAGACGATTACTCCGATTGCCGGCGTTGAAGTATTTTTTGTGACTTTGATTACGTTACAAGGTCGGCCATGGTGGCGTATCGCCTTGGTCGCAACGCTAGCTAATCTAATCGGTTCATTGATAGTATATTTCTTTTTGGCTAAAGAGGACAACAAGTTTTATACACGCTTGCTTGGAAAAGAACAACGCAGACGTGCCCAAAGCTTATTTGATAATTATGGTGTATGGGCCATCTTTATTTTTGCGATGACACCGCTGCCGTTTTTCATTATTATTTTTGTGGCAGCACTCGCAAAAATGCGAATTTCTCATTATATGTTTGCCGTTGTGTTTGCACGCGGAACGCGCTTTTTTATTACGACCTTCATATTGCAGCGTTTTACAGGTACTAGCCCGCTTATGCTTGTGCTTGTGTTGTTTTTGGTTGCGATACCGATGTCGTTTGTGCTTATGTTTATTCAAAAGAAAATCCTTGCGTATTTTGAAAATCGCATGGCAAGCAAGTAATGGTGCTGTTGGCGGTTGACAAAGCATAAAAATATGGTACTATTATATCGCCCATAAATTTGGTCCCGTAGCCAAGTGGCTAAGGCAATGGACTGCAACTCCGTGATCACCGGTTCAAATCCGGTCGGGACCTCGAAGAAAAAGTAATGGTTGCTTTCTTAATAACATGACTTTGGATGTATATCCCTTTTTATGAAAGCAACCTTTTTGTTTAAGTAGGTGATGATGTGGGTATTGAAAAAACGTTTCGTAACGCAAAAGAGAAGATTCACGCTCGTGATTTGGTTGAAAAGTACCATGAGACATTCGACACAGTGATTGTGACGTTTCAAGGCAAAGTATTGCCTAGATTAATGGAAAATCGGTTGATTGAAGCGTTGCCAGATATTCAAATGGGAAGTTCTCATAGTAAATACCCATTGTATCGTGTAAAGGATTGTCTTAAGACGCTATTTTATCTATGCCCAATAGGGGCACCAACAGCGGTTGGTATTTTAGAAGAAATCGTCTACACGTTTGACGTTAAAAATATTGTTATGTACGGTAGTGCAGGGGTTTTGGATCATGCCATTACGGCTGGGAAAGTCATCGTTCCAACGAAAGCATATCGTGATGAAGGGACGAGTTATCATTACAAAGCCGCGAGTGATTTTATTGATATCGATCACGCTTCAACCGTAATAGATGTCGTTAAAACATTAGGTGTTTCTTATGTGTCAGGGGTTACGTGGACGACTGATGGATTTTACCGTGAAACGATTCCGATTATCCGTGAAAGAAAAGCACAAGGGTGCATTGCCGTAGAGATGGAAATTAGTGCGGTACAAGCGTTCGCAAGTTATCGAGGGCTTAATCTTTACACATTTGTTTATGGGGCCGATAATTTGGATGCATCACAATGGGAAAAACGAATCTTAGGTGTGGTGAGTGATGATGCGCGTGTGAACTATTTCATGCTCGCGGTGGCGATTGCTAAGGCGTTATAAAGATGATTGTGAAAGCTGTCATCTTTTTTTTATAGAAAAAGGCCGAACCAAGTGGTTCAGCCTTAAAACCTAGTGTAAGAATTAATCAAGTATTGTGATTCTTCCTTCTACATCAGCATAATCATTTAAGTCATCTAAGAAGGTAATGTAATCGATTAATGCGGCATCTAATGTACCAAACTCAGAAATCATTGGTCTATCTGTCATGTGTGGGTATCCGTCACCACCAGCACCGATGAAATCGTTGGTAGCGACGATGTACGTTTCGTCTAAATCAATCGGTTCACCGTTAATCATAACATCAATGACACGATCTTCATTGAGTGATAAGTCAATGGTATAGTGTAAGCCTGAAACATGTGGGAATGAACCGATTTGATTGTCACCGGTAAAGCCGGCAGTAACGGTATTTAAAACATCAACAATTTCAGCCCCCGTTAATGCTTTCGTAATCACCATATTACCAAACGGTAAAACACTAATAACATCACCTAAGGTAATATCACCAATTTCGATAGAATCACGAATACCACCACCGTTTGTAATGGCAAGGTCTGCATCACTTGTATGAACCATCGCGTCAGTCAATAAGTTACCAAGGTTGGTTTCTCCAGTTCGAACATGAGCGCGGTCTCCTTGAAGGAACACAGTGGTATGGCCGATCACTTCACCTAATAGTTCATCATGCAATGCTTGACGTTCTTTTGCATAATCAAGCATCACTTGGTCATTGCCATATA
>PWME01000144.1 GCA_003559235.1 Mollicutes bacterium
GTTTTTCAATAAACGCTTCATCATGAATCCCAATCATCCGCAATGTTAATGCAATGTTTTCTTGAACCGTTTCTTTTGGCAATAAATAATAATTTTGAAAAACCATACCAATATGTTCTGCACGAAGCGAATCTAGGACGCTTGAACGGTATTTTAAAATGTTAGTCCCTGAAACATTCAAAGACCCTTTATCAAACGAATCCATACCACCCATGACATTGAGTAGCGTGGTTTTCCCTGAACCCGATGCCCCAAGCAACATAACCAAGCCTGAAGCAGGCAATGTTAAACTGACATCATCAAGCGCACGCAGCGCATTCTTCTTTCCCTTGTTATAAATCTTTTGAATGTGACTGATCGCAATCATTGTACACCTACTCCACTCTTAGCGCCGTAATGACGCTATCTCTAAATATTCTGTAGTTGAAACGAATGCCGAGCAGTATCGATAGTAACGCAAAAATAATTATTGCGAAGGTATAATTACCAACACTGTAATAACGAATAAAATCAGGGAATCGTGTGCCCACAAGAACATTGACCCACAAAAACGCAAAGACAAGCAATGCGGCGATCACAAAGGTAATCAGAAGTTCTATAACCGTAATGCGGTTTAAATCCCTTTTCATCGCACCAATGGAACGGAAAATAAGATAATCTTTTGTTTTTGAGCGCATGACATTGCGCAATGCAACGTAGGTCATAAAATACATTACAACCAACAAAAACGCCACAAACAAAAAGGTAAAGACGCGTTCAAACAAATAAATGCCCATAAACTCTGGAGGACTATACCCTGCTGGATATACCGTTTGAACAACCTCTTGATCGATTTCATTGGCAACCGCATTGGCATCAAACCCATCGCGAACGAGTAAGGTTACTTGACGCGTTCTCACATCAAAAAGATCAGTCATGGTATCAGGATGCATAAGCAATGTGTGTTTGTCATAGCCTGTTGTAAAACTAGCATCAACCACAAAGTTAGCTTCATGTCCTTTCACAAAAACATCTTCTTGATACAACTTCAGTGTTTCTCCTCTTAACGCATTCGCGCCTGGATTGCCAGGTATACTGAAAGAAACTTCTGTAAGGGTTTCTTCAGACAAGCGAATGTTGCCGCGAGGCACTGTGTCATCATAAACAATGCGGTATTGCTCAAACATATAAGCAGGCCCATCATCATTGCCAATGGCAATCGTTGTCCGTCGCATTTCTCCATGCATGGCATAAAGATGCATCCGTGCATCGTCAAACATCTCATCTGCAACGATGACTTGATTACTAAAACGTTCACGATTAATGCCAACGACATCAAACGTCACTGAAATTAACAGTTCATCACCTGGAGACGGCCGACCAATGTGTGAGTAATCAGGACTATTTAATGTCAAGGTTACCGTATCACCAACTTGATAATCATAGTCACTAGAAACCACAATTTCATTCACTGCTGTTGGCAGTCTGCCTTCAGATAAAATACTTGAACGCACACTTGATGAAGGAATCATGACGTTTGATCGAAAGGAGCCTTCATAATACACGCGCATTTCTAAAATCGTGTCATACCTTAGCACGGTTTGAACACGATTCAAGTCTTCCAAATCATTCAACGCGGATTGTGTAAACGGCTCGCCATCACGATTCAACGCAACCAAACGTGTTGGATGGGGATTGTTAAAAGGCCCAAAACCACCACGTGGTGGTGCATTGGTTTGTTCAACATAAGACCCATACGCAAACGAAAACACAAATACAATCAAAACCGCAATCATTAGCATTAACACCAACCGTTTAGGCGTTGAAAATAGATTACGCAATGCGGTTGTAAATTGTTCTTTTAGGTTTAAACCACGCGTCACAGTCGCAGAAAATGCATCGTTTTTTGCGACCTCAGCGTAGGTTTTATCTTCACTAATTTCACCATCAAACAACCGAACGCGACGCGTCGCATACGGTTTTACTTCATCAAAATTATGCGTAACAACAATTACAAGCTTATCTTGGGCAATCGATTTAAGCAACGATAAGATATTGTCGCCACTTGCTTTATCTAAATTACCGGTTGGCTCATCAGCAACAATAATTGGCGCATCTTTCGCAAGCGCACGCGCAATTGATACGCGTTGTTTTTGTCCCCCTGATAAGGTTGACGATTTTTGATTTTTTTGTTTGCTTAACCCAACCCGCTCTATCAGTGCTAGCGCACGCGTTTTGCGTTCATCTTTTGGGTAACCTGAAACACTAAGCGCTGCATACACATTTTGGTATACAGTATAAGCATCAATGATATTGTAGTTTTGGAAAATGAAACCGATGTATTGGCTTCTGTACTGTTCCCAATCTTCTTGGTCATAATACCCAGTCGATTCACCGTTGACACGCATATCACCATCTTCATACGTATCAAGACCGCTAATGATATTTAGGAACGTACTTTTCCCTGAACCACTTTCACCCGTTACCGCCACAAACTCTCCAGCTGATAAGGTTAAAGAAACCTTGCGCAAGGCTTGGGTAACCGTTTGATCACCGCTATAATATTTTGACACATTGATGAGTTCGAGCATAATGCCACCTCACTTTACACCTGTATTATAGCACGCAAGATTTAAAAAGAACGCGTGCAGCGACCATCTTCTACAGCACATGGTTCAAAACCCATTTTACGTAAATAGCGCGCATGCACTGGATGCTTCGCAACATCGGTCACAAACGCTTTGTATGGACGATCTGTAAAAATATCGTGCGCATGTTTGTATATATGGGCACTGGTTTTAAAATCTCGGTACGCTTCAACCGCATAATCAACTAAAATATGTAACCGATCACCTTCAGGTCTCGCAATAAAAAGACCCGCTGGAAACATATTGCGCAAAATAAAAACGATTTGATCGCCTTCTTGAACGTGAATATTACCAAAGGTTTGCGATAGTGCTTTTTTATGATGACGCAAAAATGCGGTTAAGTAATTATTGTAGTGTTTGACGCGCAAGATTTCAAAATATTCTTCACTTTTTAACATAGTAACTAAATAATAAATATTAATCAAAACAATCCCAGCATTCATAATCAACACAGGATACGCACCAATCAAATACCCATAGATGGCAAACAGCGTTGCACCCACTAAGTTAATGACACGCAGCCGTTTAATTGAACGCATTAATAACGATACTAAAATGATGAAAGAGGCTATATAGCCAATCCACTCAAAAAAAATTTCCATGATGTTTCACCTCCTCAAGTCTCCAAGATTCATTATAGCATATCGCCCTATGGGAAACCACCAAAAAACCACGCAGTAAACACGTGGTTTGGCAATGGGATTACTCTTGGTGACGCATTTTGTCAAACAACGCATTGACCGCAAAGCTCGCGACATCAAAAGCGTATTTTTTCGGACCGAATCCGGCATCGAATCCTAACTCTTTTGCGAGGGCATGCGAGATGCGTGCACCACCCACCACAATGATGAAATTATCGCGTTCGCCTTCTGCTTCTAACAACTCCACAAACGCCGTAAGGTTTCTTATGTGAATGTCTTTTTGGGTTACGGTTTGCGACACCAATATAACATCCGCGCGATGTTCTTTGGCTTTTTCTAGCAACGTTTCATTATCGACTTGACTGCCTAAATTAATCGCTTGAATGCCTTTATATCGTTCTAATCCATAATGACCGTGAATGCCTTTCATGTTCATAATTGCGTCAATACCAACCGTATGCGCATCAGACCCTGTCGATGCACCAATAAAAACGAGTGGCCGGTCAAATTTTTCGGCAATAAACGCTTCTACTTCATCTTTAGACATTGCTTGGGTTTCGACATCACGTACTTCAAGGGTTGATATATCGATTGGATCTTTGCGCATGCCATAGACCACATAAAAACTAAACCCTTCCCCAAGTGCGCTGCTATGTACGACGTGCACATCATAAAGCCCCATCGCTTCTGCGGTTGCTTTGGCAGCGGCATCACCCGTTGGATTACACGGGCAAGGTAAGGAAAAACTGAGTTGTACTTTACCATCATCTAACGTGTCACCGTAGGGCAAAAGCAGTTTTTTATTCATTGCTTTCACCTGCCTTTAAGGCTTGCATAAAGCGTTCCATAGGAATATTGCGATAGTGCGGATGCTTATCAAAAACACCCTCTAAGCCTTTTCCGCCATCTTGCGTTCTTGCAATATCCGCAAACGTTCCCTTTTCTAGTGCTTTAAACAGTCCCATTTCACGAATCGATTCTAAAAGTTTTTTTGCATCTTTAAGCACATCATTGGCGCGCTTTTCAATCATACCGCCTGGCTTTATGGTAAGTTCATCTTTTAAAGCAAGCATCGCGGTTTCAATATGTTTGGCGTTATTTAGTGCAAGCGCGCGGTCTGATACAAACGGTGTATGAATCGCTTCAGTAAGCATGCCGAGTAAATGGATGTTTTGCCCAGTTAATTGCGCAGCAATATTGAACAATGTATTTTGCGCGATGCCATTAAAAATATCGCCATGCATATGCTTTGTGGGTGGCATATATTTAAGCGGTGCATTGGGAAAACATTGTCTTGATAACTGTGCGTTGGCAATTTCATATAAAAAGCTATGCGGTTTTGCGGGGTCAATTTCATACGCATGCCCCAACCCCATTAAACGGCTTGGCATGCCTGCAAGCGATGCGAATTGTTCGTTAATAAACTGTGATGCAATCACCGTATGGGCATTATCAAACGCGTCTGTGGTGGTTAAATAATTGTCTTCACCTGTGTTGATTACAATATCACTATAAGCACCGATAACACGCGAAAAGTGTTGATCAATAAACGTGCGTTGCATGTTAATGTCTCTAAAAATAATGCCATAAAGTGAATCGTTAAGCATCATATCAAGGCGTTCAATCGCACCGAGCACCGCAATTTCTGGCATGCATAAACCCGATGCATAATTCACGAGTTTAATGTACCTTCCATGTGTTTTCGTTGATTCATCAAGGGCTTCACGCATCAAACGAAAATTTTCTTGCGTTGCATACGTACCACCAAAGCCTTCTTGCGTTACCCCATCGGGCACATAATCAAGCAATGATTGACCCGTTGTTCTAATGACAGCGATAATATCAGCGCCTTTTTCAACCGCCGACAAAGCTTGTTTGATGTCTTCATAAATATTGCCAGTTGCGACGATAACATATTTTTCTGGCACATCGTACTCATGAAGGTGTTCACGACGTTTCTTTGCTTGGTGTTGAATAATTTTTTCGGTGGCCAAAAAATAAGGCGTTAAAACGCTATAATCTGGCACAGCCTTTTTCGCAAAGTCTTTCATATGCATCTTACCTGAGGCAATTAATGTCGCAATTGCTTTCGGGGATTTGTCGGTTTTCTTAACAGCATGTGCCATGTAATGGCAAACCCCACGCGATAAATCGCCATGTTCGACAATGTGATCGACAACCGCATTGACAAGCGGTACGCCAAAATCCGTTGCCTGATCGATTCCAAGCAAGCGTAAAATCGACCGCTCAACACTGGTGGTCGTTTTTTCGTCAATAAACGCTTTAATCGCTTTTGCGATCGCTTTTGCGTCTTCACGTGCGTCTTGCATGATTGTTTTATCAATGGCTAGTTGCATAGGCTGACTCCTCATCTTTGACATTTAGTACTGGGATTGAAACCATGCGCTTAAGCGCGGTTTCAAACGCGCCTTTGTTAAACGCACTGGCGTGTGGTCTTATTGGGTTAATCGTAATCAATCGACAGTGCATCGGGCGGTGAACCGATGCATTAATCGATAGTTTGGCAAAGTTTTCAAGCGCTTGCGGGGTCAAAATAAACATCGTCGGGTTATCGACAATAAGATGCATACCTTTTAAATGATGGCGTATCATGAAGTCGATAAACCGCTCTGTAAAGGCGCCTTTAACATGTAATACTGCGTCCTTTTTTAGATAATCTAAGTATGGTTTTAACAGACTTGGGTCTTTTTTCTTTATGTGAATAATCTCACCATCATAAGTAATCGCCATCGGGGCGTCAATCGGTTTTGATAAGGCTTTGGGCAATGCCAAGAGATGGACGATGCGCGCAGTGTGCATTGCGACTTGTTCAATCGTGTCACCGACGCTTGCGCCTGTAGATAAAATACACGCGTCGACGGTTTGTAGTGCCGAAAACGTTTTACGGTCAAGCGCCCCATCAATAAAAATCTTTTCTGTCATCGGGCGCATGGTCTCAATAACAGCATTTAATGCTTTGTTGGTGGTTGGGCCTGCAATAAGAAAACTTCCAGGTGTTTTTACCCGACAAATCACGATGTTACCTAGCGCGCTAGGAAACTTGGTATCATGGATAATCTCTGCTTCACCCGATGCGGCGTTTAAGCAAGCGCGCGCTGTCGCAAAGATGGTACCTTTTTTTAGTGTAATATCAGGTTTTGGTAACTGCGTAATGGTATCAAGTGCTTCACCGTCTAAGCCAATACTTGTAATGCCAAGGTCAACGTCTTCAAACTGATGCATTAAAGCATTTAACGTTGTCGTTTTGCCAGTATTTTTTGCCAACCCTGCTATCGCAATCACGTGATCATGTTCAATCCAAGTCTTCACGATTAAACCGATCCTTACGCGCTAAATGATGGGGTTCTAACGACGTACGATTGCCCTGTAATAAGCCACTTACCCCATCTAAGAATGTCGTTTTACAGTCTTCGCATTCACACGTTGAAACGTAATGGGTTGGTTCGCTATAGGTTGTGATAACCCCTTCATAATTGCGCAAGACAACTTTGCCTGGGGCTGATGAAATAACATAATTTGGCATCACAGGAATCTTCCCGCCACCACCAGGGGCATCCACCACAAACGTTGGAATCGCCAAACCACTCACATGCCCACGCAATCCTTCTATAATCTCAATGCCTTTACTAATGGGCGTTCTAAAGTGTTCGATGCCCATCGATAAATCACATTGGTATATATAATAGGGTCGAACGCGCAAAGCGTACAATTTTCTAACGAGCTTACGCATCACATGCACACAATCATTAATGCCTCTTAATAAGACACTTTGGTTGCCAAGCATAATACCACCGTCCGCAAGTTTATCAAGCGCTATTTTCGCTTCATCGGTAAGTTCATCAGGATGATTGAAGTGTGTATTCACCACAATCGGGTGGTACTGTTTTAATATTGAAACAAGCTTGTCAGTCACCCGACTTGGCATAACAACGGGAGTTCTTGTCCCTAAGCGAATCACTTCAACATGATCAATCGCGCGCAATCTTTTGAGTACATACTCAATGCGTTCATCGCTCACTAAAAAGGCATCCCCACCCGATAAAATAACATCTTTAATCGATTGATGATCGGCAATATAATCAATCGCACGATCGATATGTTCAAGTGTCATTTCCGCATCATGCATCCCCGCAAAACGACGCCTTGTACAATGCCTGCAATACATGCTACACATATCGGTTGTTAAAAGTAACACACGATCAGGATAGCGATGCGTTAATCCAGGCATAGGGGAATCTAAGTCTTCCGCAAGCGGATCATGTAAATCGTGTTTCCCAACCGTTAATTCATTGGCCAAAGGCACTGACTGCAAGCGAATCGGATCATCAGGGTTATCAGGATCCATTAGCGTCAAATAATACGGTGTAATCGCCATACGAAAACGTCCTAAAACATCTTCAATCATGTGCGCTTCACGTTCAGAAATCGTGATATACTTCTTCAAGTCATCTAAGCTGGTAATCCGGTTGCGAACATGCCATTTCCAATCATGCCACTGTTCATCACTTACATTGGGAAACAACGTCTTCCGACGTGCTTGATGGCGACTATGAACCAAATTTTTCATGCCATTTCCTCCTTCTTCATGCATATCGTGAGGCAAAAATCGATGCAAGGGTTTTATCGTTTCTTACAAAATCTAACGCAATGTTTGCGTGGTTTTCTGTATACCCGTTACCAATAATCATCGTAATATCTTTGCCGACCCCTTCAGCACCTAAAGCCGCCTTCGTAAACGATGTGGCCATGCTGAAAAAGTAAACCGTCCCATGATTTTTTGTCGGTAAAATCGATGCCATTTCAGTGTTGGCAACGTTGACACAATTGATTGTTAAATCCGCCAAGGCACCGTATGTCAATGACTCAACTTTTTGATAAACCGCCACGGCATCTGTGGCATCTTCTAATAAAACCTCATCATAAAAGTTGATCGACGACAAAAATGTTTTTTGTTCAACTTCATTGACCAAACCAATGATGCGACCTTCTTTTCCAATGACTTTGCGCAATGCGGCGGCACACAGTAACCCGCTTTTCCCCGCCGCGCCAATAATGAAGGCTGTATCGCCTTTTTGGGCTAACTTCATCGCCTGTGCAGGCGCACCAGCAACATCAAGCGCCGCCAATGCAACCATGTCATCAAGGTCATCGGGTAACACACTGTAAATACCCGAATCAAAAAGAATGGCTTGCCCCTTTATACGAACTTGTTCGTTTGTGATATTAATCGATTCGATTGTATCAATATGAAGGGGGGTAAGTGACAAAGAAACAAGTGTTGCCATACGCGTGCCTTTTTGAAGCGATTGGTTGTGATAGTTTTTCCCAACCGCGCGCACGCGGCCAATTAACATCCCACCACTTTTTGTGATGGGGTTTTGCATTTTTCCTTGTGACGATACGATTGAATAAATCATTGTCTTCATTGATTCAATGTCGCCGTGACAGGCATTTTTGATTTGATGGAACGACGCCGAATCAATATTGAGTACATCAACATCAATGAGCAGTTCATTATCGGTAATCGTTGGGGTCGCATCAATTTTATCGGCACTTTGCGGCAATGCGCCCTTAGGTTCAATCACGCGGTGGGTTCCATATTTACAAGATGTGCGCATCATCAAATGCCTCCATTTTTAAAATTTCACGCGCCTTTTTTGGGGTTGCAATCGAGCGACCATGCTTAGCTGCCATCGCCACAACTTTTTCAACAAGGGCATGGTTTCCTTCTGCAAGCACGCCTTTTTCCAAATAAATATTATCTTCAAGTCCAACGCGAACATGCCCACCATCTTTGATGGCAAGCTCAGCAAGCGAGAACTCATATTTACCAATGCCAACGACACTATAGGTTGCATCTTTGGGAATGCTTTCGCGCATAAAATGAAAATCTCTTGCTTCACCCGTCATGCCGCCAACGACGCCTAATACAAAACTAAAATGCATCGGCTTTTTAATGATGCCTTTTTTGTGAAGCCGCATCACCATATCAATATGCCCTTTTTCAAAGCATTCGAGTTCTGGATAAATGTTTTTACCATACAGGCGGTTCGCAAAATAGATAATATCGTTTTCTGTATTCACAAAAATCGCATCGCCGCCAAAGTTGAGGGTACCACAATCAAGCGTGGCCATTTCAATCGGTAAATCGGCCACTTGCACGCGCTCTTCACGGCTCATACCAACCGCACCACCCGTTGAAGGTTGAATGATGACATCGCCACACCGTTTGCGAATGGCTTTTATAATTGCCTCATACCGTGTTTTATCTTGGGTTGGGGTGCCATCATCTTCACGCGCATGCAGATGAATAATTGATGCCCCAGCTTGAACCGCTTTGTATGCAGCGTCGGCCATTTCATCGATCGTATAAGGGACATGCGGATTATGCGCTTTGGTTGTCTCTGCACCACTAATCGCAGCGGTAATAATGAGATCATCCATCGCGAGACACCCGCTGGTTTTCTTTTGGGACAATACACGTTCCGCGCGCAGTTGCAACACATTGCTTTTCAGCCAGTAAATCGGCCGCAGAATCAGATATATCTAGACGTGGTGCAATGATTTTATACGCTTCAAAGGTCATCAAACGCGATGTGTTGCCAACCTTTTCAATCTCGCCAGTCACCTCAATAATGTCTCCTGCGTAAAGAGGCGCCAAAAAATCCACTTGTTCATACGCCCTGAACAAACCTTCATCACCGTCGTGACGAATGAGTAGTTCTGTCGCGACATCACCAAACAGTGATAACACTTTCGCACCATCGACCAAGTTTCCACCATAGTGTGCATCTTGTGTTGAGAGCCTTAAGGTATGACTTACTTTCATATTACTTTACCTCCATTGTTTTATACGCATCAGTATGCAATGGTGCCTCGGTTGCTTCAATGATTGTCTTTAGAGAAACATCGGGATGCTTTTCAATCAAATGCAAGCCATCCTCGCGCACCGCAATAACACCATATTCCGTTACAATTAAATCCACTTCTTGTTTGGCGGTTAACGGGAGGGTACAACGATGTTTAATTTTCGGTTTTCCTTTATTCGTATGGGTCGTTGCGACAATAACTTTTTTTGCACCAACGACCAAATCCATCGCACCGCCCATACCAGGCACCAACTTGCCTGGTATGATCCAACTTGCCAAAGACCCTTCCGCGTCAACTTCTAAGGCACCAAGCACAGTAATATCCACATGAGACCCGCGAATAATGCCAAAACTAACCGCTGAATCAAAATACATCCCGCCGTCTTTTAACGTGACATATTGACCCCCAGCATTGGTTAAATCAGCGTCTTCCTGTCCTGCTATAGGGGTTGGACCCAGTCCAATCAAGCCATTTTCACTTTGTAAGTGCACCGCGATGTCATCACGGATATAATTAGCAACTAATGTCGGTAAGCCAATACCCAAATTTACCAAATCACCATCGCGTAATTCTTTCGCGACACGTTTTGCAATAATTGTTTTAGCGTCCATCTTCATCCCCCTCAACCACATAATCAACAAGCACATGTGGTGTGATAACCACTTCAGGATCAAGCGCTTCAGCACGTACGTCTTTTACACGCGCAATGACCGTCTTGGCGGCTGAAGCCATGATAGGATTAAAATTGCGCGCCGTTTTCGCGTACACAAGATTCCCATACGGATCGGCTTCACGGGCTTCAATCAATGCAAAATCAGCACCCATCGCTTTTTCAAGCAAATATTTAACACCATCTATCGTAATGACGTCTTTGCCTGTCTCAACGATTGTGCCAACCCCTGTTGGGGTTAAGACACCGCCAAGGCCAGCGCCATAGGCGCGGATTTGTTCGGCGAGGGTACCCTGTGGCACAAGCTCAACCGTTAAACTGCCTTCTCCCATGCGACGACCCGCCTCAGGATTTAACCCGATATGAGAGGCCACCAGTCGCGCCACAAGATTATTCGCGATAAGCTTGCCAACGCCTTGATTTTCATACCCAGCATCATTACAAATAATCGTTAAATTACCAATCTTTGCCTCAACAAGCCAATCAATCAGTATTTCTGGGGTTCCACATGTCATAAAGCCCCCAACCATAATCGTTGACCCTGGTTTAATCATCGTTTGAAAGGTTTTTTTATCTAGGTGTTTATCCATGGGCGCGCTCCTTAGGCGGCATAAGCATCGCTTCACCCACGACTGCAGGTGAATCATCACCCACCACACTGATTTTTGTAGAAAAGGTAACGCGATTGCGCGCCTGATCAACTTCTGTAACGCGCACAACTACGTCAATCTCACTATCCACAAACACAGGTTTTAAAAACGTCAATGATTGCTTACAGTAAATCGTTCCCTCACCAGGATAATCAAGGCCAAATATTTTACTAAACAAACTGCCTAAATACATGCCATGTACAATCGGCTTTTTAAAGCGCGTCTTAAGGCAATACGCATCATCAAAATGCGCGGGGTTCATATCTCCCGTCACAGTGCCAAACGTTAAGGTATCAGATTTTGTAATAACGCGTCGGTAAGACCTTTCATCGCCAACTTGCATCGTTTCAATCATTATTTTCACCACTTTCTCCAATAATAAAAGCGCTCTCCATAGACAGCGCTCCATTGTTTCAATGGCAATGATCACAGTGTCCCTATGACCATCAAGTGAGTACGAGCCGGCCCCGCATTCACTTTCGGCAGTGCATGCCTTCTTATGCGGACGAAACACCGGTTTCGGAACCTTCCGCATAGTACCCATAACACCGCACCTCTGTGTGCTTTCAAGGCTATTATAAGTGACGAATGTAAGCGTTGTCAATCTTTTTCGTAAAAAGCCCACTAAAGCAAAAAAAAGCGACGCCGTAGCATCGCTTAAAATCGCTTATTCTCCCACGATTAAATCATCAAGCTTATCAATAATATAATAGGTGTCATACAGTTTTTCAATCACTTCACCATCTTCAATCACTAACAACGCTGGTACGTTATCAATCGTAATATCACTGCCGTACGCATACCAAACCTCCATCAGGTAAACATGCATCGTGTCATCCAACTGATTAAGTTTTGGCAATACGGTTGACTTTAATTGATTAGACCGCCAATCGTATTCATCATAGATATATAATACCCCAGACCCTTCCGCCATTTCATACGCAATATCATCTAAGTGCCACAGGTGTAAGAAATCTGAATACGCATATCCTAAATCTTCATACTGTAAGATCATAAACATTAAGCGTGTCATCGTAAAGGCATCAAGATTAATGAGACCATAAAGTGTTGTAATCGCATAGCGATCCATCGGTCCGTCAAAAACATCGAAAAGCAATTGTTTTGAAACTGGTTCATTGAATACATCATAACCATCACGATAAACAAAATCAGCCAACACATCATCAGCTTCAATGGTAACGGTTGACGCTTCTAAATCGAAGACTTGCGGTAGCCATCCAAATCTAGCAAATATCTCATCGTCTAATGTGTAAATCCCTTCTTCAAAGCCACTTGCATCGATAAGATCTAACACTTCCAACGTTTCCATAAAGAGCCCCATCGCCGCAAACTCATGCATGAAATCGGTAAAATTATTCGTTATCGTTGGCAAGGTGATGCTTACCGGTTCTTCTTGCATCGTCATGTGCATTGTCATCATTTCATCTTCCATAACGACTTGCATCATCGATTCGTCTTCAAGATCCATGATGATAGAAATTGGGAACGGTTCAAATTCACCTTCAGGGATTGAACCTAACACCAAATCAAAGTCGCCATAGGTTTCTAACCATTCAGCCATCTCATCGGTCATCGCATCCATTACACGGTTCATCATGGGGACTGTCACATAGAAGGTCTTTTTAACCATGTAATCTTCAGTCATCTCTATGGAAACATCGTCCGCAAACTCTGCTAAATAACCAACATTGGTAAACGGTTCAAACCGGTGTAAATCTTCAAACAGGTTTGCATAATCAAACAAGATTGCCGATAAGGGCATCACGGTGGTAACCGTATCATAAAAGAGGCCTAAGAACTCTTTCATTGGACCTTCTTCTAAGTCTTCATAAAGGGCAGCTCCGCGACCAAACAATGTCTCAAAAACCAATGCTTCAAAATCGAAAGTTTGCGCTTCATCGTACCACGCATCAAAATCAACGGTATCGAAGAAATCAATAATCGCATCAAAATCTGGTACCGCTACAAAAATTGGTACCTCTGCAACCATTTCTTCAAATGCTTCCGTTAACTCCGCTTTCATTTCGCTGAATACTTCTACAAAGAAGGTGTTAAGTGGGGTTTCTGATTGATAAATTGCGGCCATAATATTAAGCGGAACATAGGTCACTTCAAAGAACAGCTCTGCTTCATGGGCAGGAATCGCATCAAGCAGTGCTAAAAAGCCTTCGTCTACTAACATATCATAGTACGTATCATAATCGAAACCAGCATCACGCAATTCTGATTCAAAATACTCGAATTCTTCTTGCAATGCATACCCTGCATCACTTTCATCAAGGCGCTCGAGCAAGTAATCAAAATCGACTTCACGGACTGCCGTTAAGAAACTTGCGACGTCAAATTCTAATAAATATTCTACTTTTTGACGCAAATCAAGATTTGCTGTTTCTCTATCGGCATCAATCATTGCGAGAAGTTCTTCTTGTAATGCATCAATACCATCTAAATCTTCATCAAGTGGTGGATTTAATGCCATTTCCTTAATGAACAATTCAAAAAACGCCATTTCGATTGCATGGTCAAGCGTGTCTTCAATATCAATTTGCATCCACCCATCTTCAAGACCAAAGGCCTCCATAAACATTGGGTCATCCCCAAACATATTCATAATGTCTATGTACAATGAAGTTTTTTCTGCCGATTCAGTAAGATAAATGGTGGTCTCCATCGATAGATCACCATCACGTCGTTCAGTAATGGTCGTTTCTGTAATGGTTTCTTCTGCCGTTTCATAAACGCGAGTTTTCATTTCAGTCTGATGGAGAACCTCGGCTTCAGTCCACCAGTCATACATGGTTTCTTCAGTAACCATTGTCATGGTATACGTGCCACTTTGCATAATAGATTCTTGCATCACACGCACACTCGCAAATGAGCCATCCCATGTATCAATGTATTCTAAAACCGTTTCTTCACGCGGATCGGGGTCATCCCCGTTTGTCACTGTGGTTTGACATGCTGCTAGCGCAAATATAGTTACTAAAAACAGTAGAAAAAGCATTCCCTTTTTCATTATTTTCACTCCCATAAAACGTATTGGTATTACACTTGAATTATACACCATATAACCATGCTTTGCCAACCGCTTTCATAAATTCATCATTGACCAATAAGAAACTTTGGTCTTTTTGCATTCATGCGATATAATTTAGATGTATAGGAGGACGAATGCGATGCAATTGCTTTGGCGCGACCAATTAAGAAAATTTATAAGCCGACCACTCGGAACCCTTGCGGTCGCATCCATGTTCGCCTTAATCACGGCGACATTTGTGTTCGTTCAAGTCACTGCCGCTCGTTTAGAGGCACCAATCGAGCCTTACTTTGAATCGCAAAACGCCGAGAATTTCCACGTTTCTTTAGGACCGATTGATGCCCGTGCTCTCACCGCTTCACAGTTTAGTACACTATGTCAAGCCCTTGGCGATATCGATGCGTGCTTTGGCATTGACCAATCGGACGCTGAGGCGATGAATCGCATTAGTTTACAGTTCCAAGCATTAGCGCAAAGAGACCCTAGCGTTTACGATACCATTTACGAACCCTATTTATTGCCGCTTATTGAGCAATACGATTTTTTAATCGAACGCGGGATATTTACAACCATACAAGATGGTGAGCGTTTATTTCGTTTCATTTCTATCAATGAAACCGTAAACAAACCTGTCATTACTGAAGGGTCCCTTCCCGAAAGGATGGGCGAGATTGCCATCCTTGAACCCTTCGCCAAAGCGAACGATGTGAGCATTGGAGATACCATGCGCATCGGCAATCGCACTTGGCGGATTACTGGGTATTTTATGGCCCCCAATTATGTATTGCCAATTTTAGAAAAACACCAACCAATATTTGATGCTACTACCCAAAGTTTAGTGCTCACTACCGAAGCTAGCCTCCGCAATATTGCACGCCCTCTCACCGTTGTCTATCACATTAAAGGCGATCCAAGTGTACTTGGTGATGACTTTGCAGTCACTGAAACATTAAGTGCAAACCTTCATCATTTTGGTAGAAGTTTAAGCATGATTCGAACAGCCATCCCAAGAGATTATAACATTCGCATGCATACTCCATCCTTTGAAGCCAACAGTGCAACGGTATTTTCTAACGTATACTTACTCAGCTTTTCTGTGATGGCATTTGGGGTTGCCGCCCTTGTCTTCCAACAAACCTTACAAAAGCAACATCATGACATCAATACAATTAAGGCGTTAGGCCACACAAAAAAGCATGCCGCTTTTGCGCTTGCATTCCCAGGCATCCTCATCGGTATTGGCATCGCCTTAGGGTTCTTGATCGGATTAATGATTTCTGCATGGTTTTTTGATGACTACACGGCGCGGTATTTTATGCCGAAAAGTTCTATGCAAATCCCCATAGAAACCATACTGTTTACCCTGTTCATGATGGTAATGCCATATGTATTGTTTGTTTTAATAAGCTTAAGACACCTTAATAAAACCATTCGCCCTTCCACATCAAAAATCTTGCGTGCAGCCAAAAATGCCTTTGTCTTTACGCTAATTGGATGGGTCATGATTTTGTCAGTTGCTTCAAGGTCATTAATTGATGATTTCACTGAAACAACCTTAGAAGGCATTCATTATGAAAACTTGGTTATTTTAAATGGGTATACCGATATACTACCTGAACACGTTGAACCCTTTTCTGCAAACCAGTTATCCTTACGCGCAATAAACAAAGAACGTTTACCCTCTGACATCCGCATCCAAGGCTATGGCTTGCCATTAAATACAACTTTAAAGCGTCTTAATAATGATGATATTGCAAGCAACGCATTGCTTAATGAAGGGGTGTATGTGACCAGGCCACTTGCCGAACAAAAAAGCCTTCAAATTGATGATCAATTAACCCTTACCCTCGGCGCTGTTCAGCGTGATTTCACCATCGTTGGCATCCATAATGACTTAATTGAACACGCCGTCTATATGGACCATGAAAGTTTAAATGCCATGAGTGGTTTTGAACCTTCCATGTTCAATGCGTATTATACCAACACCCCTGTCGTTGAAACGGCAGAAACATCATTAATCGCGAACCCGAATGCCATTGCCGAATCATTTCGAACACTGTTTCGCTTATCGAGCA
>PWME01000100.1 GCA_003559235.1 Mollicutes bacterium
ATCCGCGAGCTTGAACTCGCTGGGTTGTTGCATGATATTGGTAAAATATCCGTGCCTGATGCGATTCTTAATAAAGCGGGTCCTTTGGATGATGCTGAATGGAAAATTATGAAAGATCATACGGTCAATGGCTATCAAATTTTGCATGCGGCAGATGAATATTCAGATTTAGCGAACTATGCATTGAGCCATCACGAACGTATTGATGGGTCTGGCTATCCCCATGGTTTAAAAGGTGATGCCATTCCATTTTTTGCCCGTATTATTAGCGTTGTCGATGCGTATGAAGCGATGACGTCAAACCGACCTTACCGCAAAGCCATAAAACCACACGATGCAAAAGAAGAACTAAAGAAGCATGCTGGAACACAGTTTGATAAAACCATCGTCAATTTGTTTGTCAATCATGTGTTGGATGAATCATAACTGTCATGATGTTAGGAGTGTTTTCTATGTCATCCATTACAAAAATCAAACCGTTTTTTCCCTATATATTTATCCTTGTCTTTATGACAGGAATCATCTTGGCGGGATGGTTTGCAAGTCATGATGACGCTTCTTTATCATCACCACCACCAAACAGTTTAAATGAGAACTGGGTATATGTTTCAGATGAGGAAACAACGGTGCCTTTAGACGTCTTGCCAACGCGCTTAAATGTTGAGGCCAATGAACCGATGCGTATTGAAATTACTCTACCTGAAACATTTGAAGACGCCCAAACGTTAAGGATACGTACATCTTTAGCCACAGTTACCGCAAAACTTGATGGCGAAGTTTTTTATGCGCATGATTTTGGTGAGCGTATGACGATTGCAAGCCTTTGGCATATGATTGATCTCCCTGCGGGGGTTGAGAATCAAACGCTTACTTTAACCTTTGAATCGCCTTATCAAGCGATGAGTGGTAGAGTTAATGAAATTAGTTATGGTACCCGCGTTCAACTGTATGAAGATTTATTAGAAACCTTTGGATTGCGATTAATCATTGCGACCATCCTGATGATTATCAGTATATTAATGATGGTTGTGGCCTTTTTCATGCGTAAGCGCATGCACCCTGCGTATGCGTGTTTAGGATTGTTTGGGATGTTGCTTGCATTATGGTTGTTTGCAGAATCGCGGCTTATGCAGTTTTTTATTGGCAATACATTTATCATTGGATCGCTATCGTACATTGTTTTACCGCTCATTATCTTACCGATTCATGGGTTTTTCCGTGAAGTTATTATTCAGAAATACCGCACGATTGTGACGGCGTTTATCGCCTTACATCTTTTGGCAGCGTTTTTGGTTTATAGTGCACATGCTTTTGGCGTTGCCGCATTTTTTGAAACGACCATTATTACCTTGGTTGCGAGTAGTATTTCAATGCTTGGGTTGTTTATGGTATTATTTTTAGAATATAAAGCCAACCCGAGTTCAAAAATCCGCCAAGCGTTTATCCTATATAGCGTTTTTTTGTTTTTTGCGTTTTTAGAGTTTGTGTTATTTTTCCAGCAGTCGTTTATGCAAACGTCTGCGGCCGCATTCATCGGGGTATTGGTTGGTATTGTGGCAGTCATCTTTTATTTTGTAGAGTTTATTTTGACACGTTACCGTGCCTCACTTGAAAAAGATGTTTATGAAAAACTCGCTTTTATCGACCCACTCACTGAGGGTTTAAACCGGATGGCATATATTCGTGATGCAACGCTTGCGTTTCATCAAGCTAAGCAAGGCACTTCGATTGCGCTTGTCTATTTTGACTTAAATAACTTAAAAACCATCAACGACAATTTCGGTCATCATAAAGGCGACGCGGCGATTCGCGCCCTTTATGACATGATTATTGAAGGCTTTGGCGATGTTGGGGTTTGTTATCGCCTTGGTGGGGATGAATTTGCTTGTTTGCTTGAAGGTGTTGATCCAGAAATCATTGAAGCACGTCAAGTGGATTTTAAGCATTATATAAACGACTTTAATAACGCAACACGTTTTCCGTTTAGTGTAGCGATTGGGTATGCCATCTATGATAAAGATAGAGATAGCGATATAGAAGCCACCATGCGCCGTGCTGATGAAGCGATGTATAAGCATAAACACGCCAAGTAAAAATGAAATCGCGTCATGAATTGGCGCGATTTTTAAATTTATTAATTTTTTTCCATAAATAAACCATGTTTTTCCGTATACTCTATGAAAACAAATTTATGGAGGAGAAAATGATGAAAAAATTATTGATTGCTTTATCTATCTTTATGGGAGTATTAGTTTTGGCAGCATGCCAAGACACCACACCAAATGGTGATGACAATGATGGTGTCGATTCAAAAACGGTTTTTGCAAGTGACGAAGATGTTATTGGGTTTTCAGCAATATCTAGTGTTACCATGCTTTCGGGCGCAACACAAAACGCATCATTACACGCAACGCCCACACTTACACGCCTTGCGTTAAATCAAGATGGCCTTGAAATTTTAGATGAGATTGAGGCGTTAGAACGTTATCTTGATATGATTAACACCTTTATGGGTGAAGGCAACGGGTTTTCAACGGTTGTAATCGAGAATGACGAAGGTGAATATGCTACCACGATGATCATTACAACAACCGATGTAACGGGTGCAACCATCAGTTATACAATGCATTATAATGAAACAGTCGTTGATGTTGATGACGATGAAGTTGAAAGTGTTTTAGATGGCATTATGATTATTGATGGCATTACGTATACCTTACATGCTGAACGTGAAGTAGAAGCGGGTGAAGAAACGTTTGAAATGATTGCCCGTTTAGATGATGAAAATTATGTTACGTTGTATTATGAAATTGAACAAGATGATGATGAACGTGAAACAGCATTTGAATATGAAGTATTTATTGATAAACAGTTAGTACAACGGATAGAAATCGAGTTTGAAGTTGAAGAAGATGAAACTGAGATGTCTATCTATATTCTTGAGGGCACTGTAGAACGTTGGTATGAATTTGAAATTGAAACTGACGACGATGAAGTGACCATTGAAATTGAGTTTAAGATTGTTGAAGATGGCAACACTGTAGAAGAAGGCTCTATTGAGATTACGGTTTGGTATGACTATGATGCAGAGCAATTCATGATTCGTTATGAAATTGAAGTTGAGGGTAAAGAATCGGTATCCATTGAACGTGGTTATGCCGATGACGAAGATGATGACGACGAAGATGACGAAGATGACGAAGACGACGAAGATGAAGAAGATGACGACGACGAAGATGACGACAATGATGAGGAAATCGCTTAAGGCGTCTACCCATCATGACAACGCCACCAATACAAATATTAATTAAATTCCAACATGACAAGGGGGAGGACCGTGGGCTTCAAAAAACATATCAAAGCACTGAAAAGCCATCGCGCTTCCGCATTTGAATCCATTTATGAAACCACGAAGCACGCGGTCTTCGCCATGGCGATATCTATCATTAAAGACCGTCAATATGCAGAAGATATTATGCAAGAAAGTTACATGAAAATGGTAAAAAATATTGAACAATATGATCCTAATCAATCATTTATGAATTGGTTATTAACGATTACGAAACATACGGCCATTGATTATTATCATAATATGAAACATGAAATTGCCATTGACCCAACAGATGGTAGCGCATTGTTTTCTAGCAAGGATACACCAATTGAGAAACGTCTTGAAGCAGAGTATTATTTATCGATGCTTGATGATGACAGTTTACAAGTCGTAATGTTAAAAATTGTAGCAGATTTAACGTTCAAAGACATTGCTGAATTATTGGAGAAACCAATTGGTACAATTACATGGATATATTACGAAGCCATGAAAAAAATGCAACATGCAGATAGGGTGACTGTGTATGAAAAAGCGACAAATTGAGAATATTATTGAACGCGATGTTAAGCAAGCAACACCAGATGTATTTCATAAAATTCAACTTGAAAAGTTGATAGAAGAACACGCAAAGCCAAAGCGCAAACCATTTTGGCAACAAAAACGTAACCGGCTTGCTTTAGCATTTACAGCGCTTTTTGTCGTAATGCTTGGGGTTATTGGTGTCATGCGTATGCCTACCTCACCACAGCCTTCATCGTTACTTTTTGATGATCAATTAGACATTTTTACGGTTGCGGCAATGACATCGATTGGGCGTTACGAACAAGTTGTTAACGATACTAACGAAACTTCTTCTAACGCTTTTGCAGAGTCGCTTGGATTTAATGAATCTGAGTTATCAGCTTTATCAAATCACGTTGCGATCATTGAAGCATTCGTACAAAATCCAGAACGCATGCAGTTTACCCGTATTGATTCACCACTAGAAGACTATGACACAATGATTATTTTCACAGGCCATGACCTTCGGTTTAATCCCATTGAATTCACGATGCATGTAAATCTCCAAT
>PWME01000165.1 GCA_003559235.1 Mollicutes bacterium
ACAGTGTCACCGCAATCCCAATTATAAATGCAAGAACACCTGCGATAATACCAGTTCTTAAACCTTTGTTCAAAATAATCACCTATCTCATTTAATATTTTTTCATGGATAGTATCGCATAATATAAATACATAGTCTGTGATATTCATCACATTCGAGTATGACACAAAGAATAATGGCAATAAAAAAACATCCACTGCACTAAATATTTAATGCGGTGGATGCTTTATTTTGGGTTATGACACAGTAAAGCAATTAGTATAACGGCAAAGGCCCGTTCAAATGAATCTTGCCGCGCGATAGTTTTAAATCCCCTTGCCCTTCTAAAGTCTTTAACACCCGTGACACAGCTTCTCTGCTCGCACCAATCTCATCCGCAATCCGTTGATGGGTTATGTAAATGGTATTCACCCGAAAATGGCGGGACTTTTCGTAAAGATAAAGACTAATCCGTTGTTTTATCGGCGCAAAACTCATTGATTCGTAATGCCACATCAAAGTATCAACCTTTTGAAGCGTGCTTTTTTGTAAATATTTCAGAAAACTTGAATCTTCAAGCAACCACTGCTGAACAAGATTCGCAGGAATAAAAACTATCCTAGAAGGTTCAATCGTATCAATATGCACATCATACGGTTTCCCTTCAAGCAAACACTGTAAACTCGAAAGGCATACTTCCCCATCAATGACATCGTAAAGGGTTACTTCTCGACCTGCTTCACTCATTTTATAGACGCGAATTCTTCCATAAACAATAAAAGCGAGACGTTCACACGTCTTACCATCATGTTCACATATACGCTCGCCCGCTTCAAAATCATGAACCAAAGCGTGCGCGTGAAGCGCGTTTTTAGATGCGTCATGCAACGCTTCAAAAAACGGTAATGCGCTTATAACTTCTTTAAACATGGTATTCCCCCAAACACTGATGTTTCTATTTTACCACCAGCATTAAAGCATTTCAACGACGACACCTTACGCGCATTCTTTTTCTTAACCATAAAAAAGTTATGTTGCCTAAACACTTAATATTACACGTGTTACACAATTTGCAATTCCACTAAATGTCACAGTTACCATTCAAACATCCTATTCACGCTTACGACTTATGGCTCACATAATCAATGTTTGCCCGTTTGGCTTGTTTGCTTAAATCTTTAACATGTAATCGATAACGCTTACCCTCTTTTAAAAAGTTAGTTCCACACTGTCTAAAATAAAACGACACATCTTTTCTTACACACTGCGCTTTAATATTCAAAACCCAATCGTAATCCAGCACTCTCGCAGCCTTATCAGACTCACCACCAACCACCACTGCCTCTATACCCTCAAGATATGGTTCAAGATCAATCGGTTCTAACAAAGGCTGCGCAACGATTTGTTTATGCTTTATAGGAAGACGACGAAACATTGAAAGTCGTTGATCAGCGGTTGCTTGATTTTCTACTGTACAACATACAATTACGTGATCATAACCATCTTCCCAATCAGAAGGAATGCATGCGAGAAACCGTTCAATTCTTTTGGTTAAAAATAAAAACGTGCAATCTTTTCTTTCACGAATAATATCCCAACACGCATCTCGCCATTGGTCTGCCTCTTCAAGCAAAAAATCGCTAGAAAAACATAGGTTAATTAAAGTCGGTGCGACTTTATATTCACCATTTTGCTTTTTTGCGATAAACCTGTCACCACGATCACTTTGCACAATGTTATTGGTATCTAAACCGCGTTTAGCGTCACCCTTATGAATATAGCAATGCGTGCACCCATCACTATATTTATGACACCCTCGCCAAGGATCCCACCGTGCCATCACTTCACCCACGCACTATGACTTCAAATTTTTATTTTGTAAGGTTGCGGCGAACCGCCTCAATCGTAAAATCATGAACGGGTCCTAAATAAGGCCGCTTCACCCGCGTACGCTTAGCAACATGCAAAGCTTGGACTGGACAATGATTAATACACCGATAACATAGATAGCAATTATTGCCCATCCTTAACTGTTTATCATGAAGCGTTAAATGATGACTAGGACATAAGCGCACGCATAGACCACATGCAGTGCATGTGGCATCAACGCGGATTAAATTGCTTGCCTTAGACGCAAACAGTTTAACAGGAATGCGCTGCAGTAACCCAAGCAATAATGACCCGATGCCTTCTCCTTTGCGTTTGCGTCTGTTTTGAACAACCGCTTCACTCAATCGTTTGGTTTTGCGCGTAACTCTTTTGGTTAACCGCATTGCATTCGTCGGTTTTACCCAACGCACAATCCGAAAGTCAGTAATATTATTTGGCATATTCACATGCATTAACTGTCTAACCGTGAAGCCTTTCTTTCTAAGTGCTTTCGCGCCGATTGCGGCGCCATCGCCTGAATACATCATTTGCGTACAAAAAACAAACGCACGCTTACTTTCAACTTGCTCTAGCTGATGAAAAAACGCGCGGATGGGTTCAGGAACGTTCGAACCATATATCGGATACCCTAATCCAATCACATCCGCTTGATCAATAATGTGATTCACGTCGATGGATGTTTCAAGACTATAAAGTTCACATGAAATATCGTATGTTAAAAAAGCATCGCGTAGTTTCTTTGCGACATACCATGTGTTTCCTGTCCCAGAAAACTGAAAGATTGCTATTTTCATCAGATCCCTCATATTTTTACCATAAACATGGTTACATTTATTAATCAAACCTGTTCATTGCGCTTAAACGATAAATAGATGAACAACGGAAAAAACGTGACGATATATAAGAAAATCGCAATGACACTAAGTGACGTGACCCACGGTGCATATTCCCAGTGGGTAAAATACGTGATGCCTAAGTAAAACGTCACCAAAAACCCTGCATAAACAAAGAGCGAAAATATCGGCATCATGCGCCAAACGATTGATACATGATTGCGATGTCTTTTAAAGAAAAGATATACCATGCCTAAAGCGAATAGAAATAAAAAAGCAGGCATGAGCTGAACATCAAGCAATCGATCCAAAAGATTCGCACCAAGCATGACAAACACTATAATGATAAGTTCACCAAAATCTTTACGTTTCAAACCAATCGCTCCAATCATTCATCATATCGTGTATTAATGTCTATTTGTATCATAGCACAGTACACGCCTAAAATGCTAAAGTTTCCTAAGGAAAAAACCATTTAAGTTTAAAAGGAAACACAGTGGTTATCAGAATAAAAAATGACGCTAGCCTAATAACAGCGTCATTCTCTAAAAGAAGCCTTACTCTAGTCTATATTTTAATTGTTTATCGTATCAAGAGCACATGGCTTTAATGTTTCTTAACCAATACCCAAACCCCATAGATTGCAAAGGCAAAAATGCTTTGCATAAAAAACACACTCACATAATACCCTGTTGATATTGGGATCGGCACATCTTCATAGTATTCAATCCGTATAGATTCAGAAAACCACGATGAATTTGTTCTACGGTCAAGATAGTTTAAGTAACGCTCACCTTCTTCTACTGAAAGATGAGTAAGGATAGATGAATCAGAATCGATATAAGCATAATAGTCGTCGCCATCAACGGTGACTATTTCATAATCACCACCTTGAATTTTATGTTGGTGAAAATCGCGGTATTGAAACATTAAATCGTATGCCTCTGTCCCCGCATCAAAATGTAGTGTACGAGTTTCTGCTTCAGTGACTGGAACGTAAAAATTGACACCGTAGGGGATGATAAGCATGACAAAGAGCACACCCATTAACATACTTGTTGATGGGTTTATAAAAGGTTTTATCCCTTTGTTTGATAAAATTTTACGAAATACAAGATATGCGAAACCAATTACAATAAGTGAGATCGGTCCAACCACAGCAACGTATTCTGAATAATACCGTGCACTATAAATCGCATGCGCTTGGGCAGTGACAAATATTGGTAGTGATAGATTGATAAAAAATAACGTCAAAGTACTATGGAGAAATATTTGGTGTAATCGTTTGAATCTTATTTGATTCATCAAAGCATGGCTTTCATCCATATAATCAAACACGCTTTGCAGTTTTATGAGAGCTAACCACAAAAACGTTCCACCCAAAGCAATCATACCGATGCTTACGCCTGATGCAATGGCAGAATTGTATGTGGCATAACCAATCGTAATCAATGCGATATACCCTAAAAACGTTAAAAGCTTTGCGAATGTGGTATATGTATCGAACTGCCGCATGATTTTCTTAACTAAATAGGTCGCATTTGACCGCGTTGTTTTTGCGTTATCGGCTTTGCCTTTGCCACCGCGCAAGATTTCATCGGTAGTAACATCATATAGTTCAGCAAGTATCAAAAGGCTGCCAAGTTCAGGT
>PWME01000167.1 GCA_003559235.1 Mollicutes bacterium
ACATGAGCGCGGTCTCCTTGAAGGAACACAGTGGTATGGCCGATCACTTCACCTAATAGTTCATCATGCAATGCTTGACGTTCTTTTGCATAATCAAGCATCACTTGGTCATTGCCATATAGAGCAGCCTGAGCCATATCAACATAATGTGGTTCAATGGAAACAACCACACCATCTGCAACGATGATATCAACATATCCAACATATTTAGTGTATTCACCCGCACTAACAATCCACGTATCATTTACCATTTGATTATCGGCGGGCTCATCGTGTGAGTGCCCATCAATAATAATATGGATGCCATCAACTTGGTTGGCGACGTCAATGGTTGTAACTTCAGTATCGTCTGCCGTACCGATATGTGCGAGAACAATGTAAAGATCAGCCATGCCTTCAATTTCACTCATAACGGCTTGGGTTTCTTCTACGGGGTCGGTAAAGGTTAAGTCTGCCACATTATCGGGGTGTGTTTTATAAACGGTCTCTGGAGATGTTAATCCAATAAAAGCAATGGTTACTCCATCAATTTCCATAAACATGTAGGGATTAAACATACGAGACCCGTCTTCATAGTAAACATTTGCAGAAATAAATTGGAAATCAGCATAATCACGGAGTTCAAGCAAGCGTTCTTGTCCATAGTTGAAGTCATGGTTTCCAGGCGCCATTAAAGAATAACCAGTCATGTTCATGAGTTCAACAACACTTAATCCTTCTTCAATGTTTGCGAACAAGTTCCCATGGAACGTATCGCCACCATCCACAAGCACGGTATTGGGATTACGCGCTTTTAAAACATCAAATACGGTCCTAACATTTGCAAGTCCCATGCCACTTCCCCGCACAACACGACCATGTATATCGTTGGTGTGTGCGATGGTGATATACGTTGTCATTTGGGCTTCCAATGTTTCTTGTAATGCAGCAATTTCACTTTCCAAAGCACTACGCATCGATGTCATGTCTTCATCGAGCGCTTCTAATTGCGCTTCAAGTGCATTGATTTTTTCATGGAGCGAGTCAATTGAGTCAATCGATAAATCTACTTGGTCCTTAATACTATCTAAGTCATACCCTTCTTCACATGATGTAAGAATAAACCCTGTCATCAATAACAATAACAATAACAATAAACGTTTCATAAAACCCTCCCATATTCATAGTTTTGGAACAATGTCATTATACAAAGCGAATGCATGATAGACAATCATCATTTTTAAACATAACAAAACCCCTGTGTAAGCATTCAAGGTGTATTGCCTATTGCAAGCTACAAATGCGCCATAGATAGCATAAAAAAAATGACCCTTGGGTCATTTTGGTCAACTGCATTAATCCGTGTTTTCCTTATCAAGAATCAACGGATTATCAAGATAAAAGAGGTCATAATGCTTGGCTTGCCGTTTGAGCTCTGCTTCAACGAGAGCCAGCAGCTCAATGTTGGTGTCTTCGATATCAATCGCGTTGACAAACGGGTAATGCGGTTGGTCAAAGACAAAGTCGTTTGTGGCGACTTTGTAATACGTGTCAGCCTCAAATGGTTCAATCGTTGTTACATAAGTAGACCAGCCAACATTGTGTAAAAAGGATTCAATAACATCACCGCGCAAATACCCAGTTTTTACCGTATTATCAAAAGGCCACACATCGTAGAGTACCGACATAGTAATCTCAGTACCACCAGGTATATCACTGCGTGTTCCACCACGGTTTTGTAAAGCGATATCCGCATTCGTTGTTTCAAGCATGAGCGTTGAAAGCCATAAACTAAGCGCGTCACGCTGCAATGGTTCTCCAGCGGTAATAATCGGGGTATTTAAGTAATCATCGGTTTCAAGCACATAACGATCAACGATAGATTGAATGCGCGGATGAGGCACGTTAAGCAATGGTTCGTTGGTTTTATCTAAGTTTGACATGGTGATATTGGTTACTGTGGTATCATCAAGGGATAATTGAACTAAGCCAACATGTGAACCGTACCCACCAGATTGGATGGCGGCTAAACCATCGATATTTTTGGTAAATACTTGATGGGAATGGGCGTTAAAGACGACATCAACCTTAGCGTCTTCATCAAATGCAGCGACGCCTTCATTTAAATTTTGAAAATTTCGTGTTTCACCAGGGTCATGGGTGAGTAAAAGAACGACATCCGCATCTTTTTCATTGCGTAAATACCGTGCATAAGATTCTACAATTGGAACTGGCGGGTCAAATCGATAGTTTTCGATGTGTTGCGGATGAATACTAGATTCAAGACCATAACCCATTGCGCCAATAATACCAATAGTCAATTGTCCGCGTTCAACAATCGAATAAGGCTCCACAAAATCGGGGGTTGTCTCAGTTCTTATATCAATAACATTCGCACCGAGCATGGAAAATTCTGCAGTGTAATAAGCACTGCTTGGATCAAAATAGCGCATCACTTTATCAAGGCCCCAATCAAATTCATGATTGCCGAGTGCAAACGCATCAAAATAGGTTGCATTCATTAGTTCAATAACCGCTTCACCATAGGTAATATTTGATAATGCGCCGCCTTGCAACATATCCCCACCCGCTAAGATAAGGGTTTGTTCGGGGGCGGCTTCTTTTTGAGAAACAAGTAAGTTTCCAATTGATGCCATCCCAATGGAGCGATAACTTGGTAAAATAGCACCATGCAAATCGTTCACATAGTAAATGTTTAAATAGGAAATAACTTCATCGCGTGGCACATCTTCTCTTTCATTGGGCATATTGCAAGCTGAAACGGTAAAGACCGTTAATATAATAGTAATGAGTAACCATAGTTTTTTCATTTGGTTCACCTCTTTATTGTCATAGGTATTGTAACATATGAAGGCTAACTTTTTACTTATTTGGTGTGGTATAATGATATCAAGATTAAATGAGGGGGTGCGCTATGAAGACGCACACAACAACGATTGAAGGGACTGCAAACGCAAACTTGCATGTAAGAATAACGAAACCGCTTGGTTCTGCGAAAGCTGTTTTGCATATTTTACATGGTATGGCAGAATATGCTGCGCGCTATGATGCCTTTGCGCAGCACTTAGCAAATGAGGGTATTATTGTTGTTGCGCACGACCATCGAGGCCATGGTCTTAGTGTAAAAGAAGAACGTGTAGGCATTTTAGATAAATCGGATACATTTAACGCCATCCTGGCCGATGTTGATTGTGTGATGCAAAGCATTCGTAAGGACTATGAAACGCTCCCCTATTTTTTCCTTGGTCATAGTATGGGATCTGTTATTTTGCGTCGTTACTTGCAAAAATACCCTGCGTATGTTGATAAGGCGATTATTATGGGGTCTCCACCACGCTATCCTTTTCTCTTTGTCAAAGTGATGCGCTTCATCGCCACTTTTAGTGGGTTTTTCATCGCTGCGAATAAACGCAGAACCTCGTTTGCGGCCATGTTAAACAAGGGATTTTTAAAGGATTATGAAACGATAAGAACACCATTTGATTGGCTAAGTACAAATGAAAAAAACGTTGATAAGTATATTGAAGACCCGCTCTGTGGTTATCCATACAATAAGCGGTTTTATCGTCAGTTTTTTAAATTGATTGATGAAACGAATAAACGTAAAGCCATTCGCATGACTAAAGCCATTCCGATGTTGTTTATATCTGGTGTGGATGATCCACTTGCAGATAACATGAAAGCTGTTGAAAAACTTGAATCTCTTTACCGTAATCTAGCCAAAGCACAAACTAAAGTTATTAAAATTGAAGACGCACGTCATGAAGTGCTTAATGAAACGGATCCATCACCGACCTATCAAGCAATACTTGAATTTTTAGGGGGTGATGCATAAATGGCAGAAACACTGTATTTAAAAAGTAATTTACGCATGTTAGGCAAACGCTTTAAATCCTTGCGAAAAGATAAAGGATATTCTTTGCGTGGTGTCGCGCGTTCATTGCGGCTATCGCACGCTTTAATCAGCGATATTGAAACCGCCAAAGTAACGCCGAATATTGAGACGCTGACAATGCTTTATGAAGAGGTTGACATTCGATTAATTACTGAACGTGAAACCTTAGAGCGCTTTTATGACAATATTAACTTACTGCATGAAGCGGTATACCGTAAGCAACATGCACATGTTGAAGATATTTTTATGCGTATTCAAGCAGAAAAGGAAGACTATTTAAACTCAGTTTTGTATATCGATTATCTCTTAATGCTTGAAACGTATGCTTCAGCCATTAAAAAAGATTTTCTTGGTAAGTACTTGAGAAGCATTGAAGCAGATTACTTGCTGCTTGATGAACGACAGCGCCTGGTGTTTAACTTATTAATGGGCTATAACCACA
>PWME01000158.1 GCA_003559235.1 Mollicutes bacterium
CTGCTTTAAAAACCATAAAAAGCGCAAACGAAAAAGTCTTCTATTTGACCGCCAAAAATGCGGGTAAAACCATCGCGGTTGAAACGGTTGAAAGGCTAAAAAAACACGGCTTAAAAGTAAAAGCATTAACACTTAACTCAAAAGAAAACATGTGCTTAATGGATGAAGTAGATTGTGACCCTGAAATATGCCCTTATGCAAAAGGCTATTACAACCGTTTAAGATATGCACTTGAAGACATTTTCGTACATCAAGATGTACTCGATGCGACATTGATGAAACAATACGGTGAATACCATACCATTTACCCACACGAGTTTGCGCTTGATATTGCGACCTATGCAGACATTGTGATTTGTGATTTTAACTATGTTTTTGACCCGCGTATTCAACTCGTTCGGTTTTTTGAAGAATCGCATTATGCGGTTAAGCTACTCGTTGATGAAGCGCATAATTTAGTAGACCGTTCACGGGCGATGTACTCCGCTGCGATTAGTTTAAACGATTTAGCCATACTGAAAGCAGAAACTGATGAAATTAAGCCCTCTCCTAAAAATGCCATTAATGCGGTCATCGAACATATGCAAACTTTAAATACCATGCATGAAGTTGATAAGGTTGGACACGCTGTTTTTGAAGACGTTGATGAAACACTTATTCAACGTGTGCATGCGTTAATCATGAAGCTCGATGCGTTGCTTGAGCGCCACAAAAAGCATAAACAGCGCAAGGCGGTGCGCAATGGATACTTCTTACTAACAACGTTTATGCGTATTTATGAGTATGTGGATGAAGCGCATCGCTTTATCATTGAAAAAGACGGTGAAGATACCGTCTTTACCTTACTATGTTTGGATGCGTCAAAACCTCTACATCAAACAATTAAAACCAGTGCGAAAGGAACGGTATTCTTTTCAGCGACACTGCGACCTTACGATTATTTCAAAACCTTAATTACAGAAGGCGAAGGCAAAACCTTTTCGGTTCCAAGCCCATTTAAACCGAGTAGGCTTGGGCTTTATTGTGACGTATCAACGTCAACGAAATATCGCGATCGTCCGTTAAGCATTACCCGGATAATCGACACAATCTATGCAATGTTAGAAACCAAAAAAGGCAATTATATCGTTTTTTTTCCAGCGTATGCATACATGCAAACCGTATTAGAACAGTTTGATCAAAGTGGTTATGATGTGATGGTTCAAGATCGCGGGATGTCGTTTTTTGAACGTGAGACATTTATTGCGTCTTTTAAAACGGTTGGGGATAAAAGTAAGATACTATTTTCTGTACTGGGTGGCAGTTTTAGTGAAGGCGTAGATTATATTGGTGATGCGTTGTCTGGGGTACTGATTGTTGGGGTCGCATTGCCAGCGTTTACGATGCGCAATGAATTGCTTAAAGATTATTATTTTAAGCAACACTTACAAGGGTTTGATTATGCCTATACCATTCCTGGCATGCACAAGGTTATTCAAGCGGTCGGTAGAGTCATTCGCACAGAAAATGATTATGGCATTGCGATTTTACTTGATACACGGTATAACTTACCGACGTATCAAACATTGATGCCTGTGCATTGGCAACCCATCACGCTTGAAGAGACTGACTATATCCAAGGGTTTTTGAAACAGTTTTGGAATCGCATGAAGCAAGAAACGGAGTGACATAATGCACGTTATTACTTATGATTTTCACAATCCTATTGTACAAACATTGGTTAAAAAAGATGCCGATTTAAAACCACTGTTTAAGGCGATTAATCCCGTACGCTATGTTCAGTGGGAAGACCCCTTTGCCTTTATGGTATATACTGTAATATCCCAACAAATTTCTATCGCGGTTGCGGATGTTCTTTATGCGCGACTTATAGAACGTTTAGATGGCGATTTAACCCCACACAATGTGTTAACTCAAACTGAACAATCCTTGTTAGAATGCGGGTTATCTCGTGCGAAAGTTGTCTATGTAAAAGCCGTGGCTAAGGCAATGCTTGATGGAATACTTAAGCGCGCCATGGAACCATCATTAAGCCTGCAAGAAGCCAAAGGAATACTTTTAAAAATCCGCGGGATTGGCCCGTGGAGCGTTGATATGTTTATGATGTTTGTGGTTGGTCATGAAGATATTTTTGCGCTTGGGGATTTGGCATTGCGTCAAGCTTTGGCATCGTTAAAGCGCGTGGATGCGAGTGACCTTAAGAGATTAGAAAAAATTGTGAATGCCTATAAACCGTATCGTTCTATTGTGGCGCATGCACTTTGGCAACACCGTGAAGAATAAAAAAAACACGCCCGTTAGCGCGTATTTTTAAAAGCCATAAAAGAACGCATGTGAAACCCAGTGGATATTTAAAAAAGCAATATAAAAGCTTCCAATGATTGCGAAAACAAACATTATGAGTACTGCAACACGGTAACGCTTCAAGGTTTTATCATCATGCTTTGCATATTTATAAAGCCCTAGACCACCGGGAATAAATATAATCGCCAAACGTTTCATGGGTTCAATGTTTAATCGTAATGCATAGATGATGCGAAATACCCATAAGCTCCCCATGATGATAAAGGCTGCATATAATGAAAAAATAAAGATTACGACGAGGATTTCAAACATTGCAAGGCGCCTCCTATAAGAACCATAAGTATTGCAAAACCAAGGAGTGAAAATACCCAAACGCTTCCAAACAAGAATAAGAGAAAAAGTGCCAACACAAACCAACCCATTATCATGAATACACTATTCGTTTTCGTCATCGATTTGTTCTCCTTTTGCATTGATAATCCACGTATCAAAAGACCCATCATTCGTTACATGGATGACGCGGCCACCTGTATCGCGGTAAAAGCCATAGGCATTATGCCCAGTCACTTTGCCATACGCTAAAACAATACCATCCAGTTCAAAGGCAAAAGTATTTGAGTGATCATGCCCTGAAAACATTGCCATGACATTTCCATAATTTAGGGCAACATCAAAAAAACCTGAGTCGATGCCTTGGGGGTGAACCGGTTCTAAGAAGTTACCGACATAATCATGTTCACTGACCAATTCGAACTGTCTTAATGGCGTATGCATAAAGACTAAAGATGGGGCTATGTCTTCAGCCAAACGCGTTTCAAACCACGCAACTTGTGCGGTGCTAAAATAATCATAAACCCCCGTTGCTTCGGTAGGGTTTTCACGTTCAGCTTTTGAATCAAAAAAATGGGCATGATAAAACGGTACGCCGAGATAATTAAAGGTAATGGTAAAGTTCCCTACCCCACCATCTTCAAGGCTAGGGCCGGCTTTAAAATATAAGTTTTCTGCACCTTCTGTTTGCGCGATTAAGGTCCAAGCATCATGATAATCTCGATCATGATTGCCAAACACAAATGTCCACGGCACCTCTAATGATTCCATTAGGTTTGTTAGGTGGCGAAACTGAGAAGCTGCAAAAGGCGACATAGCGATATCACCCGTAAAAACCACCAAATCATACTCATCACTTAACACCATCTGTTCGATGTCATTAAACGTGCGCCTGTCATTGGCATCGATGGTATAAGTGAGGTGTAAATCGGTTAACTGTAAAATTTTCAAGGAATCACGATTTAAGTCGATAATGAGCGGTTCGTTATCGGTGTAGGCAGGTTCATAATCATTGCGACATCCCATGAGGGTAAAAACAACAAGCAAAGGCATCGCGAGGATTAAAAATACTTTCATGACAACCTCCAAAAAATGCAATATGGTTTATTATAGCTTATGTGGTAAAAAATGACACCTATTGATTAGCATTATCAAATCGTATGTTACAATAAACGATGGAGATTGACTGTGAAAGGATGACCTTCGTGGATAGCCTATTGTTTGCCGTAAATGCTTTGGCACCGCTATTATTCGTGGCGTTAATCGGGTATGTGCTTAGCGTACGCGGTTTTTTTAGTAAAACGTTTATCGAGCATTTAAACCGCTACATTTTTTATGTCGCACTGCCTGTGCTTATTTTTGTGACAATCATCGATATTGATGATGTCCGTGATATTGAATGGCGCATGATTGGATTTGCGGTCGCAATGCTTTTGGTGATTACATTATTAGGGTTACTATTCGTCGCACAAAAAGTGATGCGAAAACCGTATAAACCCGTTGTCATGCAAGCTTTTTATCGCGGGAATTTTATGTTGATTGGTATTCCGCTCGCCTCACGCTTAGGTGGGGTAGAGGCATTGGCAATCTTAGCGATTCTTAATGCTTTTATGGTTCCAATTGCCAATTTTCTATCCATTGTGACATTCAAGGTATTTCAAAAAGAGAGTCAAGTTAATCCTTTTATGTTTACAGATTTAA
>PWME01000059.1 GCA_003559235.1 Mollicutes bacterium
TATGATCAAGATACCGTGCACATTCGCTTGCGCGCAAAAATCGGCGCGATTGATGAGGTTGCCTTAATTTGGGGCGACCCTTTTCGCTACCATAAACAAGCCGATACAAACCGGCATGCGTGGGCCCCTTATGGGGATGCAACCCCGATGGAGCATATTGCAAAAACAACGCGCCATGATGTTTTTAACGTTGCGATTAAAGTCAAAACCAAACGGGTTAAGTACGCATTTTTAATTAATCAGCGCTATCTCTTTGGTTCACGGGAAATCATCGACTTGCATGAAACGCCAACTTACCGCTATAACTTGTTTAATTACTTTAATTATCCATACTTGAATATAGATGATCTGTTTACCCCACCCGCGTGGGTAGAAGATAGGATTTGGTATAGTATTTTTCCTGAGCGGTTTAAAAACGGTAACCCACGCATTAATGATGCACGTGTTAAACCGTGGGGCAGTACGGATGATGTTAAAAATACCGATCGCTTTGGTGGTGACATTAAGGGCATCGAACAGTCGCTTGATTACTTAGACAATTTAGGGGTGAACGGCCTTTACTTAACGCCGATATTTCATGGCCGTTCAGCCCATAAATACGATACCATTAATTATGACACCATTGACCCTGAGTTTGGCTCTAAAGATGATGTCAAACGCTTAGTCAAATCAGCGCATCAACGCGGGTTTAAGGTGATGCTCGATGCCGTTTTTAATCATGTGGGCATTACCCATCCATTCTTTTTGGATGTGTTAAAACACGGAAAAGACAGCCCTTATTACGATGCTTTTTATATTATTGACCCAAGTAAACCCCTTCTGCCCGTATCACTTGATGAATTACTCGCAATGGACCGTGACACGATGAAAAAGGTTTTTAACCATGAAGACACCTTAAATTACCGCACATTTGCCTTTACCCCGTTTATGCCAAAAATTAATGTCATGCATCCCTTGGTCAAAGCATATTTTTTAGATATCGCAGTGCGTTGGATTGAAGAAACGGATATTGATGGGTGGCGGCTTGATGTATCAAACGAAATCCCCCACGCATTTTGGCGGGAGTTTCGCATTGCCGTGAAAAATGCGAAAGCGGACGCTTACATTGTTGGAGAAAACTGGGATGATTCAATGCCTTGGCTTCTTGGTGATCAATATGACGGGGTCATGAACTATGGGTTGCTTTTCCCAATTTGGCAATTTTTTGGACCGCATAAAGACTTTGAGACCATTGATGCACACACGTTTTCAGCAAGGATTAGTGAAGCGTTACTTGCCTACCCTGATAATGTTTTGCGAGGCATGTATAATTTGCTTGATTCGCACGATACCGCGCGCATCAAACATATATGCGGTGAAAACACGCAAAAGGTCAAGTTAAGTTATCTGTTCTTATTCTTATTGCCAGGTGCCCCAAGCATATTTTATGGCGATGAAATCGGGCTTTCAGGGGGAAACGATCCCTATAACCGGCGTTGTATGCTTTGGGAACATGCTTTGCAAGACCATGATTTACACAAATTTATGAAACGGCTGATTGCCTTAAGAAAAGAAACTGACGCTTTCAAAAACCCAGAGGTGCGTTTTAAAACCCCACCCAATAAACACGCGCTTATCGTTCAAAGAGATGACCTCATTATTCTTATTAATAACCGCGAAAGCGCAACCACCTTCACATTGCCAAAGCCGATTCAAGCAACGGAGCTTTGGGAGAAAAAAGCACTTCCCTTAACCGATACGTTTACCCTTGAAGGGTATCAATTTAAAATTCTTAAACCATAAGAAAAGTCGCCGAAGCGACTTTTTTTATGTTAGCCTTTGTTTGCGCCGGCTGTAATCCCTTCAATTAAGAAGCGTTGGAAGGCGATATAAAGCACAGTAATCGGTACAGCGATTAAAATCGCACTCGCCGCAAACGCAGGGTAATTGATCATGGTTTGATCATCAATGAAGGCAAATATTCCAACCGCTAAGGTCCAGTTTTCTTCAGAGATGATAACAAAAGACGGTAAAATATAATCCATCCATGGTGCCATAAACTGCGTCACCGCAACAAAGCCAATAATCGGCAAGGATAATGGCATAATAATGCGAAAGAAAATCGCCAATTTGGATGCCCCATCAATGCGTGCCGATTCATCGAGTTCTTTAGGAATGCTTTGTAAGTACCCTTTGATCAACCACACATTAAACGGAATCGCCCCCGCTGTATACACCACCACCAGTGCGAGCGGTTGGTCTAACAACCCAAACGTATGGAATAATGTGAACAGTGCAATGAGGCCTAAGAAACTTGGAAACATTTGTAAAACCAAAATTGCGAGTAAGCCAGCCTTTTTCCCTTTAAATTTATACCGTGAAAAGACATACGCGGTTCCCGTGATAAAGATAACCGCAAACACCATCGTGAAGAACGCAATACGAAGGGTATTCCAATACCAACTCGTAAAGTTAGTCGTTACTTCACGGTCACCATACGTTCCAACCCCACTAAGCAAAAAGCGGAAATTGTCTAAGGTTGGATTGTCTGGCCAAATTGTGCGCGGCAATCCACTTAACGGATTCATACTCGCCCCAATAATATAGACAATCGGAAACAAGACAATAAAACCAAGCACGACAAGCTCTGTATAAATCACAAAGGTTCCAAATATATTACCTGGTTTAAAAATGGATTTTAAGGATCCCTTATGAATATTGCGAAGCGATTTGCGCATTTTGATGTAATAATAAAATCCAAACCCTGGAATAAGCCCAATAAGACCTGGTATAACCCCACCGTAACCTTTACGTTTGGCAACACTCACAACCAAGGATTGGTGTACAAAAACCACAATGAGCACAGCCATAATCATGAATACCATCGGATAAGTCATGATTAATCATCCTCCTTAAAGGCACGCGTCCGCATGAAGTTCCATGCCGAGGCGGTTCCGATGACTAAGAAAATCAAAATGGAAAAGACACTCGCCATCGAATACCAACGAATCGTTTGGTCAGTCGTGAGTTTATAGATCCATGATATTAAAATATCGGTTTGGCCTGCGTAAGCGCGCGAGAACCTGCCCGCGCTCGGGCCACCCCCGGTGATGAAATAAATCATCCCAAAGTTGTTAAAGTTCATCGCAAAAGACATGATTAACAAGGGGCTTGTCGCAACCAAAACAAGCGGCAATGTAATAAACCTAAACTGTTGGAAATTTGAAGCCCCATCAATCGATGCCGCTTCATAAAGGTTTTTATTAATACTCGTCATTACACCCGTCATAAGCGCCATAAAGAACGGGAACCCTAACCAAATGTTTAGTGTAATCAAGAAGATTCTTACAAACCATGGATTGGCGGCATTATTAAGCCACTGAATGTTTTCGTTCCCAAAATAAAGCAAACGTTCTAACCCTTCTCCTGCTTCTGAAGGGGGCCTGCCTAACATGCCTCGATCATGCAAAAAGTCATACACAACCGATTGGCTTAACACACTGTTAATATAACCACGTTCGGTAAACATAACGCGGAAAATCATTTGCGAAATCAACGCCGGTACCGCCCATGGTAAAATGAGTAAACCGCGCCATGCTTTTCTAAAGACGACGCGTTTATTATTTAAGATAACCGCTTGGAATAAGCCCCCAAAGAAAACGGTGAATGTAGATCCAAAGGCCCACACAAGCGTCCACGCAAAGACTTGGAAGAACATGCGACCAAATGGCATCCCACCATCGCGTCCAAGCGTAAAGACCGCCCGGAAGTTGTCAAAGCCAACCCATGACACCAGTTGTCCTGGGGGTAAATTTTCCGCATTATAGTTGGTAAACGCCACAAACATCCCAAATAAAATCGGCATGAAAGAAATAAATGTTACCAAGAATAATGCTGGCATTAAGACAATATATTCAAAGGCGTTTTCATACACCTCTTTAAAATACCGCTTTTGTGAAGGCACTTTTTTCGTTTGACTAATCGCAAGCGATACTTTGTAGGCATCTTTAACACTCCAAAACCAGAAAATGAAGAAATATAGTAACAGGAGTGTGGAAATAATTCCTTGCAACAACAACTGCGTTGAATGATGTCCTGTTAATTCAATGGTTCTTGCATCATAGGTAGCAGTTGGTGATGAAGGGAGTAAAAATCCGAATACGGTATGATCGGTAAGCGAGCGTTGTGATACTTCACCAAGAGTGAAAACACCCCATAACCCGCGAACAAAAAAGCCGCGTTGGTTATAAAAGGTATTGTCAAAGCGATCATAAAAATATTCAAACCGATCTGGGTCATAATTGAAGAAAAGCGTTGCGAGCA